>CAYVDZ010000528.1:0-4443 GCA_964450575.1 uncultured Opitutus sp. | reverse complement strand
GCTCGCCTACATTTTCCCGGGCCTGCCGTATTGGGTGGGCGTCGCGGTGGTGGGATTTGCCAGCGTGTCGCGCTGGAGCGAGATGGCATCGTAACGCAGACCGCCGACAACCTTCAGCGAGCGCGTGAGGTCGAGCACGTTCTGAACGTGAAAGGCCCGCGTAGACACCCCGATGCGCGCGGTCTTGGTGAAACGCGCCGCGGGTCCGTATCCGACGTTTGGATTCGTCAGCGAAACCGGAGTGATCGCCGCGTTGACGTTGCCGGGAGCCGCGCCACGGATCTGGTCGTTTCGTTCGATCAGGCCGCCGAGGACGAGCCGGTTGGGTCGGCCCGCCAGGGACTTCTTCAACGTTACGTCCACTCGCGTGCCGAGCAGAAGGTCGTCCCGGTAGATCAGCGCGAAGGAACCGCGCGTGATCAGGCGACTCACGGGATTCCAGATGTTGCTTTCGACGTTGCGCCACTTCAGCAGCTGCGTGGCACCATACGCTTCGGCGCGAAGCTCAATGTCCGGAGACAATCGGACGTCCGCCCGCAAGCGGTTAAAGCTATTCGCGGCGGCGGCATAGTTATCGAGGATGTTGTAGTTCGTGCGCCGGGTGGCGGGATCGAGGCGCGGATTGATCATGCGATCGGTCGCGGCGTTGAAGGCCCGCACTTCCGATTGGGCTCCCGGGATCGTGGTATTGACGACTGCGTCGTAGATCACGGGCGTGCCGTAGTAACTTTTGCTGTGGTCAGCGAGAAACGTTCCGAACCACGCCACCGACACCGCGGGGCTGATCCGCCAGCCGACGGCGAGGGCGAAGGCATCGTAGCGTTGTGCGTTTCGTTCCTGGTAACCGTTGGTTTCGTAATGGCTGAAATCGAAGCGGTAGGAAAGCCCTGACGGTGAAGCGGCCGCGGCACCCACGCGGTTTTTCTTCGCCGCAGTCTGACGGACTGGAATCGGGCCGCCAAAGCCGACACCGAACCGATAGGTATCCCATGGTCCGATACTGGCGAGCGCCTCGCCGCGAACGGTCGCGTCGGGCGCTTTCGAAATATAATTTACCGCGCCGCCGATTGCGCCTTCGCCGTACATCAGGCCGTCGGGACCTTTGAGGATTTCGATGCGATCGAGGAGGAAGGAATCGACGGTGCGCGAACTCTGCGAAGCCGTGTTCTGGCGAATACCGTCCCGCAGAATGGAGACGTTGTTACCGCCGAAACCGCGGGTCGAGTAACGGGGAATCGAGCCGAATTGGGTGCCGCCGGTCATGCCGACGGCAGCCTCGACGGCTTCGACGGCGGTGCGCAGGCCGCGGAGCTGCATCATTTCCTGAGTAACGATGGAAATGCTGGCGGGCAATTCGCGACTGGTCAGGCCGAGTCGCGAACCGGCGGTCGCGACCGAATCGAGAGGAAGGGAAAAATGATGCTCCTTGTTGGTCCGGACTGCGATCAGGTCGAGTTCCACCGGCGTCTCGAGGGCGGCGACTCGGTTTGGCGGCTCTGCAGCCGGTAGGTAAGGCGTGGCCGCGAGGGCTGTGAGAAGGAGACGAAGGGAAAAAGTCATGACGGGGGGGGCATGCAGAAGAAAGGGTCCCGGACGCGTGCATGCGAACGCGGGCCGGGGCTTCGCCTTTCAAGCGAAGGGGTGGGTTGGAGGAAGCCGCGCCCGATGACACGGGCCGCGGACACGGCGGTGCTTGGGCGCGCTAGGCGCGCGGTGGAGGCACGGGAACCCGTTCACTGCGCATCGGCCCGGCACGTGCGACCACGGCGGGCCAGCACTCGGGTTGGGAAGCGATCACCAACTTACCCGGCGTATGCAGGGCGAGAATCAACTGTTTGTCGGCAGAGCGCTCGATCGTCACCGGCAGCGGCTTCTGACTGAGGCCTTCCTTCGCTTCGGCGACTCCGACACAGAGTTCGCACGGCTTGGCGGGATCAAACGTCTCCCTCAGGGCCACCCCGACCGTCATCGTCTGCGAGTAACCAACAAACATCCGTGACCAGGCGAAGACCTGCACAAGGTCCAGCAGCGCGCCGTTGGCACAGAGCCAGGCGAGCATCAGGGCGACCGTTGCGACCGGTTTTCGCATTGTGGAGCACCGTGGAGCGCCGCCCCCGAGTAGGCAAGTTGTTCGCGCGGGGTCCGCCGACGTTATCAGAACCGCAATGGCCGCACATGAGCGCGAACGCAGCTGATTTTTTGCCTCCGTAACCTTCGCCGACACCCAGAGAAGACCGTCGCTCGAAACCCGTGCGCTCAGTGTCACCTGAATTTTACCACGAAAATACTTGAAACTAGAGCCATTGCCGTGCGTCGAAGTGCGCGATGACTTTCGGAAATTGGCGTTCGACGTGGAGCTGGGGGCTTATCCTCCTTTGTGGTTTGGTTGCGCCTGTCAGGGGTTCCATCGAGCCGGCGACAAATCCGCGCGACACGCTTGTGTATAAGGACGGGGACCGGATTCAGGGTGTCGTCGTGCTGAAAACTCCGGAGGAGATTGTATTTAAGTCGGATCGCTTTGGGGAGTTGCGGGTGCGCGCGCAGGACGCCGTCATCATTCCTGCCGAGCAGGAGGTGGC
The DNA here is from genome assembly GCA_964450575.1 of uncultured Opitutus sp. Taxonomy (GTDB): domain Bacteria; phylum Verrucomicrobiota; class Verrucomicrobiia; order Opitutales; family Opitutaceae; genus ER46. The sequence continues at coordinate 1,864 of CAYVDZ010000528.1, read as the reverse complement.
GCCGCCGGCGCCCAAGTCCCCGGAGCCAAAGGTTCCGGCAACCGCCGTGGCGGCCAAATCGGTCGCGACTCCGGCCGCTGTCGCCAGGCGCGTGGAGGCAGCCGCGAAAGCGGAGGCGGAACGGGCGGAGGTCGAACGGATGACGATTTGGGATCGGTTCACTCCCGGTGTAATGACGGCAAAAGTCCGGGAGTTTTTCGGGCCTTGGAAAGGCCGCTTTTCCTTCTCGACCGAGGTGGTCTCGGACTCGGCGGAGCGCGATAATCATTCGATGGAAGGTCGTCTTTCGCGCAAGTGGGCGCGGGACGAATTGCAATTGACCGCGCGCTACGACTACGCCGAAGCCAACGACGTGCCCACCTCGGATCGGGTTAAGGCGTCCGGCAGCTGGCGGCATGATTTCAATAAACAGTGGTTCGCGCATTATCGCCCCTCCGCCGAATGGAACCGGGCGAGCAAGCGCCAGGGTTTGCCCAACGATTACGTGCTGCTCCAGCAGGAGCTCGGCGCAGGTTACAACATTTACTCGAGTCCGAGCCGCAAGGTGCGGGTGGGCGCATCGCAGAATTTGTTCGATATCTGGAATAGTGCCCCGGTCGCGGAGCACACCTCACGGGTCGTGTTCTCCATGTTTGAAGAGATCGAGTTGAAACTTCCCTGGCAGATGGGCCTCACCCAGCGCGGTGTATGGTATCCCGTGAATGACAAGGTCGACGGCTGGGAGAACCGCTTTGAGTTGAACAAGAAGCTCACGGAAACCCTTAGCACGTCGGTGCTCCATGAGATTCGCCGCAATAATCCCGACGGCAGTGCGCAGGACTACACGCGGTTGAAGCTGATGTTCGGATTCGATTTCTAACGACCGGAGTGGCCCGCGCCGGCTGGTCATTGATCGCGGTGCGCCCTTCGCCGTGGTGAAAAAACACAATCTATTTGCGAGCGCTCTCATGGTCAGACCGTCTGATTTCGAGTACGTTCTGAAGGCCGCCCATTGTCGTCGCGATGTTCTTGGTCGGGTCAGCCCGCTTTTCCAGCTCGTGCGGCCGGCGGGACTTTCTCAATCTCAGTTCTCAACCCCTCTCGTTCCCCATGTTTCCATCCCTGTCTTCCTTTCTCGTGCGGGTGCCGTCCTTCGTACTCGCCGTCGGCTTACCCTGGTTGGCGCTCGCCCAGACCGCGTCCTCCGGCGGGGCTCCCTCCTATCAGCAGATTCAACTGAGCGATCAATTCTACGCGGAAGGCGCCGCGTTCGGTGACTTCAATCGCGACGGCCACCTCGACGCCGTCGCGGGTCCGTATTGGTATGCAGGTCCCGACTTCAAGCAGCGGCACCCAATCTATCCGGCGGGCGCGTTTGATCCGCTGCGCTATTCCGACAACTTCTTCGCCTTCGTCCACGACTTTAATAAGGACGGCTGGGACGACATTTTCGTTTTGGGTTTCCCCGGAGTGGATGCGTCCTGGTACGAGAATCCCGGAGAAAAAAATCTCCCTTGGCGCCGCAAGGTCGTGTTCCTCCCGGTGGATAACGAGTCGCCCACATTTGGTGATGTGCTCGGTACGGGCCAGCCGGTGCTGCTCTGCATGTCGCAAGGAAAAATTGGATACGCGACCTTCGATCCGAAGGATCCAGGCCGTCCATGGACCTGGCATCCGATCTCGCCCGCGGGTTCCTGGCAGCGCTTCACGCACGGGCTGGGTTACGGTGACGTCAACGGCGATGGGCGGGCCGATATTCTCGAGAAGAGCGGCTGGTGGGAGCAACCCGAGTCGCTGAAAGGCGATCCGGTTTGGAAGAAACACGCGTTTACCTTCGGTCCACCGAACGCCCGTGGCGGGGCCCAGATGTATGCGATGGACGTAA
>CAYVDZ010000527.1:0-4443 GCA_964450575.1 uncultured Opitutus sp. | reverse complement strand
GGATACAAATAAACAAGTTTCTGTGGGTGGGGGGGGAACCCACGGGGTCTGCCTGTTGAACGAAGCCGCTTTGCGGCGCAGAAATGCGGGAGTGGTGCGACGGGATGACGCGAAGGGAGAGAGGAGCCGTGGCGATCAGGTGAGTCGGTGTATCACTGGCGGGGATGTCCTCCCATAAATCCACCGCCACCCGCTGCGCCATCAAGGCCCGGGTGGCTGATCCTGAATCGCTGGTCCGCTTTGCGGAACTGCTCAAACTGCGCAGTCTTGCTGCGTCTACTCAATTTGGATAGTAAGCGTCCGGCCAGGGACCTCCTATACGACCGATAAGCGGTCGGATATGATGTCGCAATGGCAACTATAGCGACGGAGTTGATCGAGGCGAAGCGGGACGAGCGGGGCCGACAAGTACGTTCAGCGGAGGAACGGGAGGCGTTGCTGCGAGCATACCGGGAGAGCGGGCTGACGCAGAAGGCGTTTGCCGCGCGGGAAGGTGTCAGGCTCTGTACGTTCGTGTCGTGGGTGCAGGCAGCGAACCGCTCACCGCGAACAGTCCCAACGTTTGCGGAGGTGAGGGTCGCAAGTCGCGCGGTCAGCGCCGCGGTCGAGATTGTGCTGCCGGACGGCGTCGTGGTGCGGGGCGCCGACATGGAATCAGTGATCACGGTGGCGAACCGTCTCCGGCGATGCTGAACGTCGCGGCGTCACAGCGCATCTACCTGGCGGTCGAGCCGGTGGACATGCGCAAACAGTTTAACGGGCTATGGGCCCTGGCCGCGGATAAATTGCGCGAGGATCCGTTCACCGGTTCGTGGTTTGTGTTTACCAACAAGGACCGGGATCGCCTAAAAATCCTATTTTGGGATGGCTCCGGGGTGTGGGTGCTGGCGAAGCGGCTGGAGAAGGGCCGGTTCAGTTGGCCGATCTCCCGGGACTCGACCAAGATCAACTTGGAGCCGGCGGCGTTGACGATGCTGCTGAGCGGCATCGATTTAAAAGACGGCTGCAAAAAGGGCTGGTACGAACGATAAAGGCCTTGACATTACCTTCTGATTACGTTGATAGTCAACAGTATAGGAATCATGCCTCCCGCTGCCGAGCTTTACGCCGAGAACCTCGCCTTGAAGGCGGAGCTGGCGAACTTGCAGGCCCAGGTCGCCTGGTTCCAGCGGCAGATGTTTGGGACGCGGAGTGAGAAGCTGCCGGTGAACGTGCCGGACCAGATCAAGCTGGGGTTGGCGGAGACGCCGCAAGCGGAACGTCCGAAACAAACGGTGACGTACGAGCGGCGGACGGTGTCCCCGGAAAAACGGCCGATCCCCGCCGAGGTGTTTGCGAACGTGCCGGTCGTTGAAACGGTCGAACTGGTACCGGAAGAGGTGAAGGCCGAGCCGGATGCTTATGAGCAGATCAGCGAGGAGCGCACGTTTGAGGTGGAGCTGATCGGGCCGAAGCTGGTGAAGCGTGAGATCGTGCGCCCTAAATACCGACGCAAGGGTGATCGCGAGCACGCGCCCGTGATGGCGCCGGCGTTGCCGCGCGTAGCGGCTGGGGGCTACGCCTCGGCCGGTCTGATCGCGTACATCGTCATCTCGAAGTACCAGCACCACCTGCCGCTTTATCGCTTGGAGTCGATGTCCGCGCAATGGGGCGCCCAGCTCAATCGCAAGACGATGAGTGACTGGGTGCGGATCGCCGCCGACTGGGCCGAACCCATCTACAAGCTGATGCTCGCTCAACTCTTGAAAGGGCAATATCTCCAGTGCGACGAGACACCGGTGAAGTTTATCGATCCGGACGAGAAAAGGCATCGAGCGGAGCAAGGCTACCTGTGGGTCGTGAGCGCACCCGGCGAGGACGTCGTGTTCGACTGGCGGTTGTCGCGTCGCCACGGCGAACTCACCACGCTGTTGACTGATGACTACGTCGGGCTGCTCCAGGCCGACGGCTACGAGGCGTACGACGCCTACGCCGCGAAGCACAACGGTGTTATTCGGCTGGGCTGCTGGGCTCACGCCCGCCGTAAGTTTTTTGAGGCGCAAGCGGAGAATCCGAGAGTGGCGACGGCGGTGCTGCGCATGATTGCCCGGATGTACCGGCGCGAACGCGAATGGGACGAACGCAAGCTCGAGCCCTCGCAGCGGCTCGAAGCACGGCTCAAGCCCGAGGGAATCGTGCGCACGATGGCCAGTTTGAAGCGCCTGGCCGTCTGGACCCGACAACGCGTGCGACCCAAATCCGGCTTGGGCCGAGCGTGCGATTACCTGCTCAACCAATGGGAGTCGCTGGTGCAGCATCTGCGGTTCGGCCAAACGCGGCTCGACAATAACCTGGTCGAAAATGCGATCCGCCCTTCGTGCATCGGAAAGAAGAACTGGCTGTTTATCGGTCACCCCGAGGCCGGGCAGCGCTCCGCGATCCTCTACTCGTTGATCGTGTCCTGCCAGCGTCACGGCAAAGACCCTTTGGCTTACCTGAAAGACCTGCTCACCCGGCTGCCGCGCATGACAAACCAGGATGATCTGCAACCGCTGCTGCCCGTGAACTGGCAGCCTCCCGCTTCGTAGTGCTTCGTTATTATTGGTCACCATTGCGACGTCTCAATGGTCACCATTGAGATGTCGTATTGGTTACCCTCAATACCTTAGACCGAGGTCGCCGGCCGGACGCTTACTTTGGATACATGAAGGTTCTGCGTCGACTCGCCGGGCGCTTCGGTGGCGATCCCGCCGGCCTCAATGAGGCGGACGTGCGAGCGCACGTTTTGCATTTGAAGGAGCACCGAGCGTATTCGCCGTCGTCGATTCGGACCGCAGTCGCGGCGCTGCGCGCTTACTATGGATTGCACTTGGGGCGCGACTGGAAGTTGTTCGATTTGGTGCGCAGTCCGGATCGTCAACGCCTGCCGCAAGTACTGACGCGGGAGGAAGTGGCACGGCTCTTCGCGGTGATCCGCGAAGAGCGGTTTCGCGTGGTGTTGCGCTTGATCTACGCCTGCGGGCTACGGGTTGGAGAAGCGGTTAAGCTTGAGGTGGGCGACTTACGCGGCGGAGAGCGCGTGCACATCCGGGAGGCCAAGGGGAACAAGGACCGCTACGTGCCACTGCCGGGATGGATGCTCGCTGAACTGCGGCCCTGGTGGAAGACCCACCGGCATCCGCGTTGGATCTTTCCCGGCGTGGGCCGGGGCTGGCGCGCCGCGCCCGCTGGGTCGGCGCATCTCGCGGCGGCGGTCGAGCCGATGAGCGTCCCATCGATTCAGCATTGCATGCGGCTGGCGGTGGCCGGGGCCAGGCTGCCCAAGGGGATCTGCGTCCACACGCTGCGCCATTCGTATGCCACCCACCTCTTGGAAGAAAACGTGAGCATCCGCCTCATCTCCGCGTATCTCGGCCACGCCTCACTGGAAACGACCGTCATTTACACGCACCTGACGGCAGTCAACGAAGCGACCGCACGCGCGGCCCTCGACAAATTGAAACCCGCTTCCGCTCTCTAGCCACACTCTGCGCGTCGCTCCCGCGCGATGTCCGTTTTGGCCGATTGGCTGACCCGGCAGGCGCCGGCGTGGTTGGATGGTTCGCATCCACTCACGCCGGCGCAACGCCGTGCCTTGCTCGCGATTATGCGCTGCCGCACGCCCGCCATGGGCGGGCATCTCTATCGCTGCACAGCATGCGCCGAGACTGATTTCGCGTATCATAGTTGTCATCACCGGGCTTGCCCGCGCTGCGGCGGGGAGCGCACTGCGGAGTGGACGCAGAAGCAGACGGAGCGGCTTCTGCCGGTGCCCTATTTTCTGGTGACCTTCACGGTGCCGGCGGCGGTTCGCCCGATCTTCACCGCGCGTCCGCAGTTGCTGCACGATCTGTTCTTCAACCAAGCAGCCCGGGCGCTGCAGTCGGTTGCCGATCAGCCGCGACATCTCGGAGCGGAACTCGGCATGATCGGGGTATTGCATACGTGGGGACGGCAGCTTCAGGCTCATCCGCATTTGCACTTCATCATACCCGGCGGCGGTCTCACAACCGATCGCACCGCGTGGCGGACGGCGCGCAAGGCCGACTGGCTGCTGCCGAAGAAGGCGGTCGAGTCCGTGCTGCGACGCGGGATGGAAGAAGCGTTGCGCGCGGCGGCCCCGGAGTTGCACGCGCAGGTGCCCGAGGTGTGTTGGCACGAAGGGTGGTGGCTCCACTGCCAGCCAGCCGGCTCGGGCGTAAACGTGGTCAAGTATCTCGCGCGCTACGTGAGCCGCACCGCGATCAGCGACGAACGCATCGTGTCCGCCCAGGACCAGAGCGTGACGTTCCGCTACACCGATTCAGCCACCCAGCGGCCCGCAGAGTGCACGCTCGCCTCCGACGAGTTCATGCGCCGGTATCTGCAGCACGTGCCTCAGCCCGGGCAGCACCGGGTGCGCTATTTCGGCTGGATGCATCCAGC
>CAYVDZ010000526.1:1141-4451 GCA_964450575.1 uncultured Opitutus sp. | reverse complement strand
ACATGGGCGCGCCTACCGCAAGGGCCAATTTCCCCAGTGTGCCAAGGGATTGCCGCACGGTGCCCACCTTGGAATGTACCAGGATCGCGGCTGTGATCAATAGCACCCCAATCTTAGCCGTCTCCGCCGGCTGGAAGGTAAAAGGGCCCAGATCGATCCAACGTTGCGCTCCCCATCGTTCCGCCGCCGCCCCACCGACTCCCGGAAAGAAAACCACAATCAGCGGAACCAGACATGCAAGGTAGAGCCAGTGCGCCACACTTAGCCAAAACCGGTAATCGATCAGCGAAACCACCACGTAAATCACTGTGCCAGCACCAAGAAACACAATCTGCTTAAACCAGTCCTGCCGTAACAGGCTGCGCAGGCCGGTTACGTTGGTGAACCGCGGATCTGAAAATTGAGCCGAGTAGATGAACGCGATCCCGAAAAGACTCAGCCCAATGAGCGCGAGCGGCGTTAGGACGTCCCAATTCGTTCGGGTGGTCGTCCTGAATACGCGGAAATAATCAGTGGGTGAGGCGAGCTTCACTAGGCGAGAACGACTTCACGCGTGCCGACCGTGTCAGGCAAGTTCCGATCCAAACGTAATCTGCGATAATGCAGCAAAGCTGCATTTTTCGACGGAGGGAAGCCGGGCCCCAGGCGTTGAACGCCAGGCCGGTGTGAGTCGAGTCTCAGCTCGGCGGCGTGCCCAACCCACCTTCCAGTTGGCTTAACTCCGGCCCGAAACATGAACGTCACCGCTCGGTTTCTTCGATCGCGCGTCAGATGTGTAGACGTCGTCTTCGTGAGTTGATCTGTCGAGGGCAGCCTCCGCTTCCGCGACGGTCGGCCCGTTCGCAAGGCCGAGCAAGGTCCAGAACACCACCGCCCCCATCGGTCCTTCCAGCACCACGCCGAAGCACGCCGCAACGAATAGGGCCCACGCCGCGATCCAAGGCCCGGCGGCCGTGAACTCCGACCCGCCTTGCCGTACCGCCCGCCACGTCGCCATGGCCATGCTGGCCATCACAGCCAAAAACGCCGCGAATCCCACCGCGCCCATTCGAGCAAAGACGGTGATCAGGACATTGTGCGGACTTCGCGCGGAAAAATCGTCGTTTGCCTCCGGAAGATACTGTTGCGCAAACCGCGCGGCCAGGTCGTGGCCGAAACCCAGTCCAACCCAGCCATTTGTTTCCACCGTTTCAGTCACCGCGGCGCGCCACCAGACCATCCGGAAGACGTTGTTCTCGCCCTTGAAGGCGTTGTCCATCTGGTAGGCGCGTTGCCCCAGTGGATCCGCGATTGATAACACGCGTTCATAAACCTGGTGGACCGGCGTCTGTCGCCATGACTGGTTCTGGAACTCCGCTGCCGCGACCATGCCGATTGCCGCGATCACGCCGCTAACTGCCAGGGCGCCGGAAAAGCGCCAGCGGCCCCCGGCTGCGAGCCATCCCGCGCCAATTGCCAGCGCTACCATCGAGGAGCGACTACTGGTGGTGAGCATCATCCCCGCGAGACCGATGCTCACCAGGAGCCAAGGCACCCGCCGGGAACGTTCGTACTCAATGTAGGCCAGCAGCGAACCCACGGACATGAAGTTCCCCACCAAGTCGTCCTTGAAAAAGATCAACGGGATGCCGCGAACAGTCAGCGTATTGACGAAAAAGTCAGGGAAGGCGGAGAAGAGCGGATGAATCCCCAGCAGGGCAACGCAGGAGAAAAGCACGCACCGCAGCAGAAAGCGGCCTGCCATCGGATCCCGGGCCACATGCTGGGCCAGAAAGAAGAAGCCGGCATAGTAAACGAGCGCGTAATCGCGCAGCGCCGCGAAGCCGTAGTCCCGCACATCAAACAACACCCGCAGCGTGCCGGCTACCATCCAGACGAGGAGGCTTACATTGAGGAGGTCGCGGCGAAAAGGCAGTTCATGACGCCAGGCGCATTGGACGAACAGGATCGCGCCACCCACCAACAGCACGAACTCCCCCGCCAACAAGGGAAACGACGGGCTCAGCGAGATTTGAGCAAATCCTCGATTGCCGACGATGTAACCCACGACCGCTCCGCCGAGCAGAAGGGCCAACAGGGATCGCGGTTGGATCGAAATGACCACGATCGCCGCCAGCAATCCTGTCGCCAACGCCGGCCAGAAAAAGGCTCCTTGCGCGATCTGCACGCCCAGCCCAATCGCCACCACGGTGGCGACCGACGCGAACAGACGGGTGCGCCAGGCAGGAGTGAGCGTCATGGACGAACGACGCTTCGATGACACCGCGACGGGTTCCGAACGACTCAAATCTCTACGCAGAGATCTGAAATCTCAGGTCTCTAAACTCACATTCGGTCCCGGCCGCCGCCGAACACAGCTTGCGGTGCACGCGACCGGCAGTTTCCCTTTGCCGCAATGCCGGTTGTTTCGCTGCTCATGATGTTCCATCGCGACTCGCCGTATCTGCGGCCGGCGCTCGCGAGCGCCTTGAATCAAACGTGGCGCGATCTTGAAGTGGTGCTGGTCGATAACGGTACCGGCCTTCCCGCCGATGCGCTTGGCGAACTGGGCCGTGATCCGCGCCTGCGCTGGGTTCGGCTCTCCCGCAACGAAGGAATTCCCGCCGGCCATAACGCGGGAGTCGCGGCAGCGCAGGGCGAATTCATTGCGCTGCAAGATTACGATGATCTCTCGGAACCGGATCGCCTCGCCTGCCAGGTGGAAGCCTTCCGCCATCGGCCCAACGTCGCACTTGTCGCCGGACGCGCCGTCCGCATCGATGAAAACGAGCGGCCGATCGGTGAGGTGTTTTGTTTGCCCCGCGCCGAAGAGCACGCTATTTACGTGCCTTTTGGCGGACCGATCGTGACGCCCGCGGCGATGGGCCGGCGGGAGTTGTTTCAAGCGTTTCCGTATCGACCGGAGTTTCCGTTCGCCGCCGACTTGGATTTTCAGGCCCGGGCCGTGGAGCAGAGGGAATTCGCCGTGCTGCCCGAAGTGATGCTTCGTTACCGCTGGTATGGCGCGCAGACGACGCAGCAACGGCGACGCGAGATCGAGCAGAGCCGCTCAGTCATTCAGCTCCTTTCGGCGCGTCGACGTGCCGGTCGTCCCGAGCGCATGGCGGACGCTTGGGCGGCGATCCGTGCGGATTCCGCGGGGGAGGCGTGGCGCCGCGGCGCCCGCTCATGCCTGATTGAAGGCTACGTGGTGTATGCCGCGTATCAGGCGCGGCGCTCGTTCGCCTGTGATCGCACGGCGGCAGGAGCCTGGGCGGCGCTGCGGCTGGGCGGGCGCGCGATCGCTGCGGCGCACCGGGGACAACGGAGC
>CAYVDZ010000526.1:0-1131 GCA_964450575.1 uncultured Opitutus sp. | reverse complement strand
GTTTTTTACCGGGCCAGTGCGGGCGTTGCGGCTTCACCCGGTTTGAGAAAATACCGGCGTGCGAGCGGACGCGTGAGCGCCCACGGTATCAGCGGAGTTAGGACAAGCCAGCGGGCGAACCAGGTGGCGTCGATTGCTGCGGTAGCCACGCAACCCGTCGCGAGCACGGCTGCGGTGGTGAGCTCGACGGGACCGCAGGCGGATTCGCGACGTCCTGCCAGCAGCAGCGATTGATAGAACACCGTGGTAATCGTCGCCACGCCGAAGCAGCCCGCGGGTAAGATCCACGGCAGTGCACCGCGGTACTGTTCATCGATCAACGGTCCAATCATGACGGGCGAGGCAAGGGCGAATCCGCCAATCACCGCGAGCGCCACGACCGTGTAAGCCAGCGCGGCACGATCGACGCGTTGCGCGAGGTGGGCGCGTTTTTCGGGGATATCACCAAGAGCGAAGAAACCGGGTTGGAAATACTGGATGAACGCGGAGCCGAGCGTAGCCGAGAGGACCACGGCTGCTCCCCCGGCGAGGGTGAAGAAACCGGCTTCGGTTTCGCCGAAGAAACCGGCGACCAGCCAGCGGTTCAGACCGGCCAGAATCCAGCCAGTGGTGGCGAGTACGACGAAGAGCGGTCCCGCAAACGCCAAGGGAAGGGTGGTCGGGGCGGCTTCCGCCGACGCGCGTGAAGACAGCCAGTACCGCTGCAGAGCCCAGATTCCGGCGCCAGCAAACAGGAGCGCGTGGATTCCGAAGCCTGACCAGAGTGCGTGCACGCTTCCTCCTCCGAAAACGAACCACAGCAGTGGGGCAAACGTGCGCGAGGCGGATCCGCAGACCGAAACCGCGCAATCGCGCCAATGCGCACCTTCAGCTTGGAGCGCACTTTGCGCCAGGGCGCCCACCACCAATAAACCGGCCGCGGGAAACAGCGCGAGCCAGGCAACCGCGGTACTCGAATCGCCCAATCGCGTGAGAGCAAACGCCGCGGGAACTGCGAGCAACGCGAGCCATGGCAGGCGCCGCGCCCAGAGGCCGAAGGCATGGCGAAGCAAGTGCGGCCGGTTGGCGCTGCCGGCCCATTGGCGCACGACGAACTTCACCACGCCCGCATGCACAACCCACATCCCGAGC
>CAYVDZ010000525.1:1438-4467 GCA_964450575.1 uncultured Opitutus sp. | reverse complement strand
CTGTATAAGACCGACGACGTGAGTGCCAACTATCGTTTCACGGTCGGCGCCTTGACGGGTGACAGGGAAAAGGAAGTGGAAGACCTCAAGCAGAAGTTCATCGGCGCGGCGTTCACCGTGAATTTCGGTGCGAATTCCAGTCTTCTCGTGAATGCCTACTATTTCAAAGACGACAGCCACCTATATCTCAACGACTTCCTCGACATTACGTCGACGGTGGAAGCGAAGTTCAATCAGTACTCGACCAAAAGTTTCTCGCCCTCCCAGAAAAAGAATAACAAGTGGCAATCGGAGGACAGCTTCCTCGACCTGCGCTACCTGGCCCGCCTGTCCGAGAACGGCGACGTACGGTTCTACTACTCGGGCACCAGCATTCGCGAACGTCGGCGGCACGTCCGCGGTATTTCGGTGGGCGCTAACAATTACACCCTCACTCGCCAGGACATCCCGGTTTTCATCGAGAGGGTTACCCACAATCTCCAGCTGGATTACATCTACCGTCTCAATCTGTCGGGCGTGAAGATCGATTCAACGGTCGGGGCCGACGGCGCGATCACCTACAGCCGCCAGTCGCAGTCAGTGAATACGCCGCCGTCGCTCGACACGCGTAACCCGAACTTCGCCGCGGACGATGCCTATTTCTCCTTGCCGCAATCCGGAGCCGGTCTCCCGTATCAGACGGACACGGCCAGCAGGCCGACGCTTTTCTCCTATTACTTTCAGGAAAATATCTCGTTCCTCCAGGACCGGATCATGCTGGTCGGCGGTCTGCGCTGGTTCATTCCAAGAGGCACGAATGAGAATTTCATCACGAAAGTCGTGACGAACCGGAATCCGACTCACTTCAAGGTCCACAAGTACGGCATTGTCGTGAAGATCATCCCGTCGGTCTCTGTCTATTACACGGATGCCCAAAATTCCATCGTCCAGACGGGCTTCGCCGACAGATTTGTCGCGGGTGACGCGCTGGGTGCTGCGGCCGGAAATCAGGATGGCAAGCTCAAGGAGTTTGGCCTAAAATTTAACCACAAGGTTTCGGAGAACGTCACGATGTACGGCACACTGGCGCGCTTCGACATGTCCCTCACCAACATCAAGACCGTCGGACTCCTGCCTAACGGCAATACCGGCCAGATCATTTCCGCCCAGGATACGTCCAAGGGTTGGGAGTTCGACTACGGCATGACCGCGAGACTCGGCTCGGGCCGCGCCGATGTGATCGTTTCCTGGTTCGACGGCACGTCGGCCACGGCGGCGAATCCCGCGCTCCAGGCGGTCGACTTCGCACCCCGCAAGTACAGCGTGCTGGCCAAGTATCGTTGGACTGACGGTGCCCTGAAAGGTCTGATGCTGGGCGGCGCCATCATGGATCAATCGGCCAAGCGCAATATCACCTACGCTGTGGACTACCCGCTCATCGCGACGATTTTCGCCGGCTACGAGTGGCACAAGCGCTGGGAGGTGCAGGTCAACCTGGATAATGTGACGAACAAGCGCTACATCGTCGGGATGGCCGCCGCCGGTCTCGTCTACGGCTCGGACAGCTTCCAGCCGCGCTTGGAAGTAAGATATAAGTTTTAACCTAACGCTCGTTGGATTCGGGGCGTGTCTTCGATTGCCGAAGGTCCGGCCCTATTGTTTCCCTGCGTGGATCGATATCCCTCGCGTTGGTGGGATTGAATCTTACGGCCGCATCCGGCAAGTATCTACGTTCGTTTTCCCCATGAAGCTTCTTCCCCGATTTCTCGCGGTCGCAACGACCGTGCTTACGATTTCCGCCTCGCTGCCCGCGGCGACCCCGGCGGCAGCCGGCTCGATCCTGCTGCCGGGCTCGCCCGCGGCTGGTCCTTTCACCGAAGCGGTGCTGTTCGGCTTCGATGACCGGGCTTTCCCCTTTCGGGACAACGTGGAGACCCGCCTCTTCACGGGCCAGAAGCCGCGCCTCGTGCTGCTGCCGGGTCCGCCGGGGTCGCACGACGAGGCGTTGCTGTATTACGGCACCGTGATCCGCATCGGCGACACCTTCCATCTCTGGTACAACGGCAACTACGGCCCGATGCGTCCCCTCCCGGGCTTCGAGCGCGAGAAATGCGTGATCGCCTATGCGACCAGCAAGGACGGCATTAATTGGGTTAAGCCCGAGCTCGGGCTGGTGGAGTTCAACGGCTCCAAGAAAAACAACATCGTCAATTTCCCAGTCCCGAACCTCTGGTCGACCTGCGCCATCCTGCACGATCCGGAAGATCCCGACGAGAACCGGCGCTTCAAGATGGCCTACCTGGAGAAGTTTGAGGACGGTATGAAATTCTGCGTGGCGTTTAGCAAGGACGGCCTGCACTGGGTGCCATCGCCGAAGAATCCGGTCGGACCGTTTCTCGAGATGGCCGGCGTCGCGAAGCACCAGGGATTCTATTTCGTGAACGGCCAGGCCAGCCTGACAGCGCATCATAAGATTCCGGTGCGGCGGCTCGTGACGTTTGTCTCGAAGGACTTTGAAACCTGGTCGCCCGCCGGCGCCATGGGCTTCGATCGCGGGGCCGACGTGACGGGTCCGAGTTCCGATGACAAGCTGCACCAGTACGAGGAAATCCATCTCGGCGCCGCCTTGTGGAATCGTAGCAACGTGCTGCTGGGAATTTACGGACAGTGGCACGGTGACGTCACGGGCGACCGCCGTTTGACGGTGATTGATCTCGGGTTGGTCGTGACGCACGATGGCATCCACTTCACGGAGCCGATTCGCGATTTTCGCCTGATTCCCGCCCGCGAGCAGCCCGAGAGCCCCACCGGCGTGGCTCCGGCGTTGCAGCAGGGCCAGGGCATGGAGAATGTGGGCGACGAGACGCTTTACTGGTATTCGCTGTGGCGCGGAAACACGGGCAGCGGGGTGCGGTTGGTGACGTGGCCGCGCGATCGGCTCGGGGCGTTGCAGCCCTTCAAGTCGGTACCTGCCCGCGCGCTTTCCTGTCCCATCCAAGTGACCGGCGCCAAGGCCAAACTCTTCGTGAATGCCAGCGGGCTCGGGGAAT
>CAYVDZ010000525.1:0-1428 GCA_964450575.1 uncultured Opitutus sp. | reverse complement strand
CGGTGAATACTCCGCGCTGAAGATCGAACTCCTCGACGAGGGCTTCAAACCGCTCGCGGGCTACAGCGGTGCCGACGCGGTGACTCTCAAGACCAACGGATTCCGGACCGCCGTCACTTGGAAAAGCGGAGCAGCGCTTCCAGTCACCGACCGTCCTGTGCGGCTCAGTGTGCGCTTCGAAGGCGTGCGTCCGGAAGACGCGCGGCTCTTTGCGGTCTATGTCAGCGAGTCGGATCAGTGACCCAGTTTGGCAATCGCAACCCGGACAGGCTAGAGTGGCGATCGTTCCCGCGGCTCACGGGCGGCGTGCATTTTTTGCAGCGGATTAACCGTGTTCGCCAAGAGGATCTGGCGGCACTCGGCGACCAGATCTTCGACGGTGCCAGTGTAGCCGTAGCGTTTCATGAGGGCGGGAACCCACTTCTGGCCGAACCGCACGTGGAGTGTTTCGTCCATGATGTCCCAGAGCACCGCTTCGGCTGATTGCAGGTCCAGGCGGGAGAGATGCTGTTGATAGGTCCGGTGCTTGTAGTGGAAGGAGTCGGCCTCGATCACGTAGGTCAGCACGCAATAGCGGCGGAGCGGATCGATCAGTTGTCGCCATGCGTAATTCGCCACGGTGTGGGGAAAGTCGCTGACCTGGTGCCCAAGTTCACCGAGGCGCATCTCGCCCATCGCGGAATGCCGCTCCTCGTCGTAACAGTGGCGGGCGAGATCATAATAGAACTCCCACTCCATCCCGTCGGTTTCCCACAACAGGCTTCCGAGCGTCTCCACGGCCTGCATCTCCTGCGTGTAGTTGAAAAACTGAAAGCGCACGTGTCCTTCGGTGTCGCCTTCGGGCGGCAGGGGCATTCCGGCCAGGCTCAGCCTGAAGCGCTCTTCACGGTGAGCTTGGGCAAACGGGACGCGCGGCAGGCCATAACCGGGGAGCGGCCCAATATCATCGGAAGGGCGTGCCGTCGTTTCGTTTCCAGTCACGCCACCCGACGCTTCGAGCAGGCGGCGGACGTAGATATGCCATCGCTCCTGGCGGGCGCGCTTTTCCTCGTCGTCGGCCAGGCGTGGAATTTCGTCACGCGCCCAGTCGAGCTGGGCCAGTTTCTCGGGAAGCAGCCTGCGGATGATTGAAATTGTCGGCGCGTCGAACACCTTGTTGGTCTGCTCGGCCAGCGCCTGGTAGGCCGCGACGAGTTCGGCTTTGAAGACGAGATAAAGTCCGCCCAGGAATTCATAGTCGGCCTGGGCTCCGGTTAAGTCCCGCATGAGCTGCCAGAGGTGGCCGTCGAGGCCCCGATCGGGATTGGGAACCCGCAGTTCCCAGAGGCGGGTGCGCAGCTCTCTGCTGTGCGAGGCGTCTTGCCAGAGGTGGAGTCCGAGCCGGTGTTTCGTCTCCCAGCGGGCCACGCCCGGAATCCAGGCTCCGAT
>CAYVDZ010000524.1:0-4468 GCA_964450575.1 uncultured Opitutus sp. | reverse complement strand
AATAGGGCAGTCCTCATCGCCCTGATGCTGATCGGCCAGCCAGTCCGCCACCTTCAGGCGATCCCGCTGGATTTTGAGCGCCTGCTGGTAGTCGCTGGACGTGTCGCGCAACCGGCGCATTTCGGCGAGGCGCCGCCGCTGGGTCGTGAGCAGGGTCGAGACGACCGACTCTTCCTTTTCCAGTTTCGCCATCTCGTCGATCGATTCGGAAATCGTGGCGGTCGTGACCTTGAGCGTCAGGTCGGTGCGCAGCACGATCTCTTTGAGCAGCGCCAGCATTTCGTCCTTGGTCTCGTCGGTTTTTTGAGCGGGCGGGAGCAAACCGAATTCACGGGCGCTGGAGACGTGATCGCGGATCTCCGCAACCCAGCGCGCGGAGATTTCCTGCGCATCGCGCAATTCGCGTTCCTTGCGCCGCAGTTCGGTTTCGATACCGCGCAGTTCGTGCTCCTTCGCGAGGGTTTCCGGGGTGATGGCTCCGAGGATATAGGGGAAAATCGTCCGCAATTTCTGCCGGTGCTCGTGCGTGTCCGCTTTGTAGAAGAACACGTCGGGATTCGCGACGACGTTCTGCGGCTGGAACACGAACGCACCCATGTCGCGAAAACTTGGCCGACCGGTGAAGCCGGCGGACGTCTCGCCGGCGGCGAAATCCAGCTTGGTGAGTCCCGCCAACTCATCGAGCATCCGACGGACTTGTTCGGCGTTGGCGTTCTTGCCCGGGATCGTCTCGGGAATTTCCACGCTCTTGGCCTCGATGACATACATGTCATCAGTGGCGTGCTGATCGCCGGGCTCGCGGCGCGCGAACAGTTTTTCGCCCTGGGCGGTTTGCACCACGACGCCGAACCAAGCGCAGGCGTCGCGAATGGTGTTGACCGGAATCGAGCACGACTTCGCAGCCAGGCAGTAGTCAATGATGGGGGTCACCGCCGATTTGCCCGTGCGTGATGCGCCGGTGATGACGTTGACGGTGTTGAGCTTAAAATAGATGCGCCGTGGCTTGAATCCCGGACGACGGGGCCAGAGCACGACCTCTTTGATTTGGAAAAACATGGCTAGAATCGGACGTGGAGCAGATTGGATATTTCATGGAGGGAGAGCCGTGACATCCACGCTCCAAGTTTTTCGCCATTCTTGAGCATCCGCTTGGCCGGGGCGGGCACGCCGGACGGTTCGGTCTGGCTCAGGGGCATCACCCGGCCGTCGAGTTCGAGCCGGACGAGCCGGCAGGCGAGCGCGACGCGCAGGGACTCGAGCGATACATCTTTCCACTTCTCGGCCCGGTCTTGGATTGCGAACAGGAGATCCTGTCTCGCCGCCTTCGTGTCGCCGAGCTTCATGACGAACTGGCGCAGGCCCGACGCCCGTTGGGTGCCGTCGATCAGATCGAGGAGCGGACGATGAAAAATAATCGGCAGCGCCAGAAAATTGAGCGGGAGCGGCACGAATCCGTGCTCTGGATGCTCGTTGGCATATCCGCACGCGAACCGCCACATGATCGCCGCACCGAGGCCGGGATTCTGGGTGGCGCGAACTTCCTGGGCGAGCAGTGTCATGGTGCCGCCTCCCCGGTCGCGGCGTTGACGGTGAGGACCGCCTTGAGGAGTTGTTCGTAGCGCGGGTGCCAGCCCAGCTTCGCATCGTCCGCGAGAAGATGGTAACAGCCGGGAATGAAGTGATCGAGCGGTTGAAGATTTTCGACCAGCACATGCTGCTTGACGCACTCCCGATAAACCATCTCGCCGCGCGCTTCGTCCGGATGCCCCTTCAGCGCAATTTCTTGCTGACGTGAGATATTTTTCCAGCTGCGGGTCAGGGTCGTGTCGAGGTTGTCGAAGCTGGAGGAATGCACTTCCCCGGAATCGCCTAACTGGGTCCGGTCGATGGCGGCCCGGTAGAAATCGCTGATCGCCTCCATCTGATCGGTATAGTCCAAGCCCAGGAATTCGAGCTGTCGGACAAACGTTTTCAGCCTCAATTGCTCGGCTTCCTGCTGACTGGGACCTGCCGGGGCGAACGTGCGGAGGATCGCCCGCTCGTTGAATTTTCGAATGTAGGCGACCATCTCGCGCTGAAATTCATCCGAACCAATTCGTGCCGGCTTTCCCTCCGCAATCAATCCGTCAACCCGGCGCTTGGTCCAGGCACACGCGTGGCTCACCACGTCGGCGTGCCGGCGTGGGTCAACGAATCGCACCACCGCCGCCAAGTCGGCGTGAATGTCGTCCTTCACGATTTCGAGGCTAAAGCAGCGCACGACCGTGCGTCGCACCGACTCTGACGCTGCGAAAAATCTTTCAACCTCGGGGGCCAGTTGCTTCGCCACCTTATTCTTGAGCGGAAAGCTCGGAGCCGGTCCCCACAGCGCATCGCGGACCTGGCTCATCGCCGCATCCGCTTCGGCCTCGTCGCGCGCGTGGTCAAATGACCGCGCCCACGGCCCCGGTGGCACCGGATTGGAGACATAAAACACTAAACGGAGTTTGTCCGCCGTGACGTTTTCGCGCGCAACGGTGTCCGCCCAATTCGCGAGGCATTTCCAAAACGCGATGGACCGGTCAGACAACGGATTAGACTCAAGGGCGCTCTTTGCCTGGCAGAGCGTGAGGTTTCCATCCAGCGTCTTCACACTGAGATCGTCCAAGCCCTCGAACTCTACCTCGTTGCCGACGCCGGGGCGCGCCAGCAGTTCGGTCATTTTTGTGAACTGCAGCGAGAACCCGAGCGCTTGCCCGGGAACGGACGAACTTTTTCGCGGCTTTGCCATCTCTTAGATGTTCATTACTGGCGAAACAGCGCATCACAAGTCGAGCATCTTCAATTCGTTCTCCACATGCAGGCTTCATTCCGAAATGCCGCGATGGCGTGTCGTATGATGCCGTCCTCCGGCGCAAACTCGGCGCAAACACGATAGCGCAAACACGATTCGACTATAGGCGGAAGGCGCGACGTCCGCGCTCGTCCGGTCGTCGAGAGCCGCTAGCCGGCGAAAGCCACGACGCGGGATTCCCGCGACTCCGGTCGGAGATTCCAAAACGCCGTTGCGTCTTCCTCCGTCGCGAGGCCCTTGTAGTGGGCATGCAGCACCTCGACGCTATGCCCCATCTGGAGCGCGGTCGCCGCCTCGTTTTCGAAGCAGGCGAGATGCATGCTCGCGCAGGTGTGGCGCAGGCCGTTGTGCTTCCATGCCATCGCCACCTGAGGCGGCCGGGCGGCGGCACCGGTGGCGTTTGCATGCGCGAGGGCCGTCTGGAGAAGTTCGTTGTAGGCGTCCTCGCCGCCCGCGAAGACGGGGCCGGCTTTGCGGCGCAACGGGGCCAGCCAGAAGGCGAGGTTTGGCTGAATCTCGACCACGCGCCGCGCCCGCGTCTTGGCCTTGCCGGCGGTGACCTCGATGAGTTTCGGGCCGACCTCGTCCCATTCCAGCAGGCACACTTCGGAGCGGCGCAGGCCGGCGAACAACTGGATCACCAGCGCAGCAACCGCCGGGGCGGCGCTCTCGCGTGCGGCGGTCAGCAGGCGTTCAGCTTCGCCGACCGTGAAGATTGCGATGTCGGTGCCGTTGAGCTTCACCTTCGAGACATGCTCCGCGACGTTCTCGGCTGTCCACTTTTGCTCGACGCAGTAGGTGAGCAGCGCGCGGAGGGTGATGATATAGTTGTTCTTGGTTTTCGGCGCGAACTCCTGCTCGGCGAGCCAGGCGTCGAGGGTGGACGCAGACAGCACGTTGACGCGTTTCTTGCCGAACTCGGCACCGAGTTTGACGAACTGGCTGGCGAGATTCGCGAGGTAACGCTCCTTGCACCCCATCGCGCGGCGGTTCGCGAGGAAGGCCTCCTGCGCCTGCGCAAACGTGCGCGCGCCCCCTTGCGGTAGCGCGTGACGGAGGAAGAACGACACGGCTTCCGTCAGCGTGAGCCGACGTTCCAGTTCGCGCCCCGCCTCGGCGAGACGTTCGTGACATTGCTTCGCTTCGACCCGGAGTTCGGGCGAAATCGAAAATCCTTCGCTCGCCTGGTCGGCTTTGGCGGCGAGGCTGTCGGCCGCGAATTTCTTGGCGTCAGCGTAGGACTTGAAGAACCTGCGGATCTTGCGGCCACGCGTGATGCGGCGCCCCAACGTGACCCGCCAATAGGCTACCCGTCGCTTGTCGCCGTCGGGAATCACGCGGCGGTTATCGTCAATTTTCACCGGTGCCAGAGTCGATTTCATGGGCCAAAAAGTGGACACTAACTGGACACCAGTCAAATTTATTGGAACTTAAATATACGTCTTATTAAGCTACTAATTAGCCATTTATGCGCCTTAATTTAGGTCATTTCATTGCGGCTCATAACCTGAAGGTCGCTGGTTCAAATCCAGCCCCTGCACCCAATTTAAAGCACAGTTAAGCACTGTTAAGACCCGCTCTGGAAGCCACTTCCGGAGCGGGTTTCTTATTTTTTGATTTCGGGGCCGTTTGGTT
>CAYVDZ010000523.1:254-4471 GCA_964450575.1 uncultured Opitutus sp. | reverse complement strand
ATGAAAATGTTTCGTCACATCCGCCTCATTGCGATCGGCCTTATCTCCTCCCTCTCAGCCTTCGCCGCCGCGACCAGCCGTCCGAACGTTCTCCTCATCCTCGCGGAGGATATCGGCCCGCAACTCGCCTGTTACGGCGAGCCCCTCGTGAGCACGCCCAACCTTGATCGTCTCGCGGCGCGCGGGGTGCGTTTCACCCGTGCGTTCACGACCGCTCCCGTCTGCTCGACCAGCCGCTCCGCACTCATGACCGGCATGTACCAGACCACGATTGGCGCTCATCAACACCGCACCTGGGCCTGGAACAAGCGCCCCTTGCCCGAGGGCGTGCGCACCATCACCGACTATTTCCGCGACGCCGGCTACTTCACCGCAAATCTCAGCGCGCAACCCGGCCGCCCCCGAACCGTCAACGCGAGTGGTCTCCGCATCAGCGGCGCCGATGGCGGCGGAAAAACCGACTTCAACTTCCAAACGCAAAAGCCCTTTGATGGTCACGATTGGAACCAGCGCGCCGACGGCCAGCCGTTCTTCGCCCAGATTACGATCGTCGAAAGTCACAAGGGCGATGGCTGGACGCTCGCCCGCTCGAAGGATTCGCCGGTGGGCCACGTCGATGCGGCGAAAGTAAAACTCCCGCCGTACTATCCTGACCATCCCGTCGCGCGCGAAGAATATGCGAACTACCTCGATGCGATTGCGCTGATGGATTCGTATGTCGGCGAAGTGCTCGCCCGGCTCGAACGCGACGGTCTGGCCCACAACACCGTCGTCGTGTTCATGGGCGACAACGGTGCGTGTCTGTTTCGTTCCAAACAATTTCTGTACGACGGCGGCATTCACGTGCCGCTCTTGATCGCCTGGCCGGATCGGCGCCGCGCCGGGACCGTCGATGGGCAGATGATTTCGAGCATCGACATCTCCGCCGCGCTGCTCGGTTTCGCCGGGGTGAAACCCGGACCCGTTTTCCAAGGCCGCAACTTCCTCGCCCCGGATGCGCAGCCCCGCGAGCACATCTTCGCGACCCGCGATCGCATGGATTCCTCGACGGATCGGATGCGCGCGGTCCGCACCGCGCGGTGGAAATACATCCGCAATTATTTCCCCGCGATTCCGTATCAGCAGCACAACGCGTACAAGGAACTTCAATACCCGACATGGAATCTAGTGAAGGAACTGGGCCGCGCCGGCAAACTTTCGCCAGAGGCCACCCTCTTCTCCGCCGAGCGCAAGCCGATCGAGGAGTTGTTCGACCTCACCAGCGATCCGCATGAAGTGCGCAACCTCGCCGAGAACCCGGCGCATTTCGCGACCCTCCGCACGCTGCGCGCACGGGTGGACCAATGGGTGGTCGAATCCGGTGACCAAGGCGGCGTAATCGAGGATCCGCTCGATATCTATCGGGGTTACAACGGTCAGTTGCCGGATCAACCCGGCACGAAGAAAAACGCGAAGAAGAAGCAATAGAGACGATCCCGCAAACCTGCTGGAATTTCACGCCTCGCGTCGTCATTCCGAGAAGAGGCAAAGGGAAGCATTTGCGTTGAGGCCGCATTGCGGAGGTCGAACCTCGGCCGTCCCTCCGCACCATTGAAAACCTCGCGCGAAGCCGCGACGGGAAAACAAGGAAAGCTTCCCCCCCCTTCCGAGCTTCGCGTCTTCGCGTCTTCGCGTGAACCGTTTACTGGATTGCGCATACAAGATTTGCGTCGTCTCGTGCGCCAATTCCCGCACTTCGCACCCCTCACCTCGAATCTTTGCCTCACTCCTCGCTTTTGGTTTTCGCCCAATACCCCAGCGAAACGAGGAACGCATCTGCGGCGGCGAGCGTAGCGCGATAGTTCTGGTTATCGCCCCGACCGTAATTGAAAAAGCCATGCGGCTGGCCGTCAAAGCCCACCAGCTCACACCGATTGCCCACTTTTTGCATCACGCGCGTAAACGCCTCAACGGTCGCATAAGGTACGGTGGTATCCGCCCGGCCGTGAAATATAATCGTCGGCGGCGTGCCTTTCTTCACGTGGTGAGCGGGCGAGAGGTTAATGGGATCGGTCCCCATACGGTCCGCTGAGACGCGGGCCTCAAAGCCTTCGAGCGCCACGCCCGCCATCGGCGCCATCACCAACGCTGGATTAAAAAGCACCAGCGCATTGGGAATCGCGCTCAACGACCGGTCTTCACCCGGTTCATCGAATCCGGGCAAGGTGGCGGTCGCCGCCGCCAGATGCCCGCCCGCCGAACCTCCGCCCGCAGCCACGCGGTTCGGGTCGATTCCAAGTCGCGATGCATGTTGCCGCACCCAGCGAATGGCCGACTTCGCATCGGCCACGCAGGTCACCGGCTTTACCCCATGCCGCGATGCCACGCGATAATCGGCGGTAATCGCGACCATGCCGCGCGCGGCGAGATGCCGGCAGTGCTGCTCGAACTGCTTTGGGTTGCCATTCGTCCAACCGCCCCCGAAGAAGAACACAATTGCGGGTCGGTTCGTCTTGGGTCCGGACGCTGGTTCGAAAATATACAGCGAAAGCTTCACGTCACCCACTTCCTTATACACTTCGGCGCGCGCTCCCTCGAAGTTAGGCGGATACGCGTCGGCCGCGCGACTGACGGCCAGAGTAAAAAGGAAGACGACAACGAGGCGGGATAGGATTGGCATGGGGTGGAGTAAGAGTGTCGTTAAGTTCTCCGCGAAAGCGAGGACATGAGATGAGCAAAACGCGGAGTTCGCTGCGCCCATTCGCTGATGGGTCAGGAAACGGGGTCCATCATCGCAGGACCAGGCCTCACGGAGCGACCAACAGCGGCGCCCAGAGACCTTCCTTCACTTCGGGGATTTTTCCGGAAGGCGGCAGGGTGCTTTGCGCCGCCGCCCGAAGCTGCTGCGAAAGTTGCGCCACCGTCGAGGCATGCCGCGGATCTTTCGCGAGATTGGTGATTTCCTTCGGGTCGGCGTCGTGATCGTACAATTCCGCTCCCTGGCGACCTTCATCCCATTCCGTATAACGCCAGCGGGGCGTGCGCAGGCTGTATCCAAAAAACCGTGACCCTCCGGCTCCCGCACCCGCGCCTTTCGCCTTCGCTTTCGCCGCTCCGCCACCACCACCCGCGCGCACGACCTGCGTGAGCGCCCAGCCGCGGCCGACCGTCGCGGGATCCTTAAGCATCGGCGTCAGATCCTGCCCTTGCAGATTGTCCGGTGCTTTCACTCCCGCCAGCGAGGTCAAAGTCGGGTACAGATCAAGATGACTCACCGGGGACTTCGCGACCCCGCCTGCCCGCGCCACCCCCGGCGCCACGACCAGCAGGGGCACGCGGGCGCTTTCCTCAAAGAGGCTCTGCTTCTGCCACAAACCATGTTCACCCACGTGATAGCCATGATCGCTCGTGAAAACGATGATGGTGGAATCCGCCAGACCCAACCGGTCGAGCGCTGCCATCACGCGTCCCACCTGAGCATCCATAAAGCTGATACTGGCGTAGTAGCCCTGCAAGGCTTGACGCCGCAGGTCGTCGGTAAACTTGTCCTGCTCGCGCTTGTAGCTGAGCAGCGCCGCGGGCGGGATATCGGCCTGGTCCTCTGCGATATTGGGCACGATCGGCATCTTCGCTTCCGGATAATAGCCGTAATACGGATCCTTCGGGGCGACGTACGGCGTGTGCGGACGGAAGAACCCCACCGCGAGAAAGAACGGCCGGTCGCGTTTACGCGCGAAGCGTTCGAGCACCCATTCGGCATTTTCCGCGAGAATCCCATCAGTATGAAATTCATCGCTCTTCGGCGAGGCGTACCAGCTCACCGTGCCGCCAAACTGATTCGGCGTCAGCGTGTGGATTTTCGGATGCTCCTCCGTGCGATCGACGCCGGCGGGATTGATTTCAAACTCCCACGAAGCCGGATCGTCGTGGCCGTCCGTGCCGATCGAGTTGGGCACGTTATAATGATAGAGCTTGCCCAGCCGCGCGGCCACATAGCCCTCGTGCCGGAACGCCTGGGAAAGACTGATCTGCGAGGGAATCGTCTGCCGAAAAATCTGCGAGTTGCCGAGAATTCCCGTGCTGTTCGGATACAGGCCGGTGAGCATCGAGTTGCGGCTCGGGCCACACAACGGGAACGTGCAATAGGCGCGGTCAAAGCGCACGCCACGCGCGGCCAGCCGGTCAATATTTGGCGTGCGTGCCAGCGGATCGCCGTAGGCGCCGAGCAGGTTGTTGAG
>CAYVDZ010000523.1:0-244 GCA_964450575.1 uncultured Opitutus sp. | reverse complement strand
TTCATGGGGTGATAATTAAGATGGGATCGGACTGGGTCGGACGCGGCGGCGTCAGCAATCCGGGGGTGAGGAAAAAATTACATCGATGAGAGCAATCCTCAACGCGTCGCCGCCGGGACGCACCAGAGCATGCGCCGCGCGAAATCGCGTTGAAAGTCAGGGCGCCAGCGGCTGACGCCCGAACGGGGATCGAAGCCGGCATGCGCGGGCAAATCCTGGTACCAACCGTCCGGCTGCCGCACGA
>CAYVDZ010000522.1:0-4474 GCA_964450575.1 uncultured Opitutus sp. | reverse complement strand
CTACGACCTCAACACTGGCAAAGTTCTCTGGCGGGTGCCGCTGGGTGAACTGGAGGAGTTGACTCGACAAGGCGTGCCATTGACGGGTTCGCAGAACCTCGGCGGTGCAACCGTGACGGCGGGTGGGCTCGTTTTCGTGGCGGGCACGGAAGACGAGAAACTGCGTGCGTTCGATGCGGATACGGGCGCCGAATTGTGGTCGGCGAAACTGCCGTTTGCGGGCACGGCTGCCCCGGCTGTTTACGAAGTCGATGGTCGCCAGTTCGTCGTGATCACCGCAACCGGAGGCGGCCGCGTGGGCGGAGCCTCGGGCGCCGGCGACGCCTACGTAGCCTTCGCCCTCAGAGCAAAG
Source organism: uncultured Opitutus sp. (assembly GCA_964450575.1). Lineage (GTDB taxonomy): Bacteria > Verrucomicrobiota > Verrucomicrobiia > Opitutales > Opitutaceae > ER46. The sequence continues at coordinate 4,122 of CAYVDZ010000522.1, read as the reverse complement.
TGATACAGACATTCCTGTCTGTTTCGTTTGTCTCGGTCCTAGAATCATCGCCCACGAACACCGCGAGCAGGCAGGAATGCCTGCACCACCTCCCGCCTTGCTCCATTCGGGCCAGCGAGCCCTAGATTGAATGAACTTCATGTCCCTATTCATCCGCCCTGCCGTCGCGACCGATGTGCCCCTCATTCTTTCGGCTCTGTGCGCTCGCCGAGTACGAAAAACTTTCCGACGACGTAACGGCGACCGAGGAGATGCTGCAGTCCACCCTGTTTCCTGCGGACGGACGGCCCGCGGCGGAATGCATACTTAGCTTTGTCGGCGAAGTTCCAGCCGGCTTTGCGATCACCTTTACCAATTTCTCCACGTTTCTCGCGAAGCCCGGGTTGTATCTGGAAGATCTCTTCGTGCACCCGGAGTTTCGTGGCCGTGGAGTCGGGAAGGGTTTACTGCTGCATCTCGCGGCGCTGGCGAATAGCCGGGGGTATGGGCGCATGGAGTGGACGGTCCTCGACTGGAATCAACCGGCCATCGACTTTTACGAGTCCCTCGGCGCCTGCCGGATGCGTGAATGGCAGATTTGTCGGCTCGCCGGCCCCGCTCTCGAGCAGTATCGTTGAAGGATGAATCCAGGCGTATCCACGGTAATGATGCGGCTGATCACGGGCGTTCTCCTCGGCCTGCTGGCCTGCGCCAGTCCGCTCGAATTGGGCGCGGCCGAGATGCGGGCCAGCACATTGGCGGTTCGCCGGGAGGTCATTGCCGTCGTGGAAGCGCAGTTGGTTCATTTCCGCAAAAGCGAGATTGCGGACGCCTATGCGATCGCCTCGGCGGCCTTGCGCGCCCAGCGACCGCAGCCGGCTTTCGCCGCGATGGTGGAGGCCAATTATCCTGAAATCTGGGCGAGCACGCGGGCGGAGTTTGGGGTCGTGCGGGACGACGGCACTCGCGCGAGCGTGGTCGTGCAGGTGTATTCAAAACAAGGTGACGCGGGTTACGATTATACGCTCGTCAAGGAAGGCGGGCGCTGGCGCGTGCAGGGCGTCCTGCGGCACGCGTCGAAGAAAGGTAAAGCGTGATCGGACGGACGCGAATCGCGGGCGGATTACGCGACCTCGTTCATCCGGCTACTGACCGCACGCCGCTGAAGAGGCCGCGTTTATCGAGGCTCTGGCGGAACTCATACGACGTTCCAACGTTTTTAGACTTTAACCACGGATTGCAGGCGTAACACGGATCAACTCATTTATCCGTGCCATCCTTGTGATCCGTATTCAAAACACCACGTTCGTCGATGGCATGGATCCGATCTTACCGAGCGAGTGGTATCATAGGATAGCTGCCATCGGTTGCTGAATCTCTCGCCGGGTACGGGATTTTGGCGGCACACGCCGTCGCTGCCTGGGTGCGCTCGCGTTGTTCGTGGCGAAAAGAACATCGTGGCCCCAACCACGAGACTCCGTGCCCTTCTGCCGATCGACCAGTTTCATGTCGCATATGCGACATGAAACTGGTCGATCGAGCTGAGTGCTGTTCCCGGTTTTTCTCGTCCACTTCACCCGGCGTTATTCGTGCGCTCCGCGTTTCCATCCGGGTCGGGGTGCACCCCGCGCTTGAGGTTCACCACGCGGGAAAGCCACGATCAAGCACCAGTCGAGACTTTCCTTTCAGCGCCCTTCCGACGCGAAAAACCCGGCCCGGAGCCGCGGCCCTCCCTCAGCGCTTGAGCGACGCGCTCCAGCAGCCTCCGACCAGTTTGATGTCGCATATGCGACATCAAACTGGTCGGGTGCCGGGACGGCAGAGGATCGAATTTTGAGTATCTATATTACGGATACATGTGCTATTCCGCCCTGCCTCCCGCCCCCCGAAGCTACCCATTGATGTTTGTCAGCGGTTAAATGGCCCTGCTGCCAAAACCCGATTTGCGAGAGGACCTTTGGGCGGGTGCCGGGGTGACAACGGCTTCCTCTCCCCCTTCGCCAATCAATGCCCGCCGTCGAGGTCGCCGGGCTGCAGCAGCGGGGCGAACATCGCTTTGTTTGCGGCTTTTAGGTACGCCTCTTTCGCTTCGATCGTCCCATCTTTGACGCGATTCATGAGGCTGTGATCCATCGTGATCATGCCGTCGTTCCCGCCGCTTTCGATGATCGATTTGATATTGGCGATCTGGCCGCTGCGGATCGTATTGGGCAGCGCTTCATGGGTCAGGAGGATTTCATGCACCGCGCAGCGACCCTTCGGAATGCGTTTGCAGAGCAGCTGAGCGACGACACCCGCGAGGCAACTGGAGAGCATGACGCGCACCTGGTTCTGTTCGTCCGCGGGAAAGGTGTTGATGATGCGATCAACGGTTTTGGCCGCGTTGTTGGTGTGCAGCGTGCCAAAGACCAGCATGCCCATCGAGGCGCAGCCGAGGGCCAGCTTGATGGTTTCCATTTCGCGCATCTCACCGAGCAGGAGAATATCCGGGTCATGCCGCATGGCCCCTTTGAGCGCGGCGGCAAAGGACTCGGTGTGTTCCCCGACTTCCCGATGGACGATCACCGACTTCTTCACCGGATGCACAAACTCGATTGGGTCCTCAATGGTGATGATGTGGCAGGAGCGCGTCAGGTTGATGTGGTTGATCATGGCCGCCAGCGTGGTGCTCTTGCCGCTGCCGGTGGGGCCGGTGACCATGATGAGGCCGCTCTTGCGCTCGCTCAGCTTGCGGATGGCGTCCGGGCAATTGAGGTCTGCCAGCGTGAGGATCTTGGTGGGAATCACGCGGAAGACCGCGGCCAGGCCGGTCACCTTGCGGAAGTAGTTGGCCCGGAAGCGCGCCTTGTCCTCATACGGGTAGGCAAAGTCCAGGTCCCATTCCGTGGTGATCTGCGTGCGTTGCTCCGGTGTTACAATTTCAAAGAGCAGACTCTCCATCTCCTTCTGCTCAATGGGCGGCCCCGGCAACGCAACAAGCTCACCGCGTGCGCGGATGAGTGCCGGGTGGCCCACGGCCAGGTGCAGGTCTGAGGCTTTGCCGGCCAACATCTGGTCAAACAGGGTGTGGATGCGCGGCATCTGATTCAGCCTCCCTTCTTGAACAGCCCGCTGGCTTTCTGCAGCACGGATTGTTGCTGTGCCGGTGGCGGCTCCGCGCCTTTGCGCTTGCCGGTCACACCCGCCTCCACTTCATCCGGTGCTTCCGCGGCGGCCTTGGCCGTCTCCAGCGTGATCTTGCCGGCCTTCACCAGCTCCACCAGTGAATCATCCATGCGGATGATCCCCATGCCCTTGCCGCGTTGCTGCAGCGAGGGAATCTGGTACGTCTTGTTATCCCGGATCATGTTCCACAAAGGTGTATTACCCGGCAGCACTTCTGCCGCCGCCACCATCCGCGTGCCGTCCACGCTGGGAAGCAGCTTCTGGCAGACAATGAGGCGCAGGCCGCCGGCCAGCGTGGTGCGCACCTGCGGCTGATCCGCCGGCGGGAAGAGGTCAATCAGCCGGTCAATGGTCTTGGCGGCGGTGGGCGTGTTCATGGTGCCCAGCACCAGGTGGCCGGTCTCAGACGCACTGAGCGCCATGCGCACCGTCTCCGTATCCCGCATCTCACCCACCATGATGACGTCAGGATCCTCACGCAATGAGCCCTTGAGCGCGCTGAAGAACGTCTTGGTGTGCGTGCCCACTTCCCGCTGGCTCATCAGCGCCTTCTTGCGCGGGTGCACGTACTCCACGGGGTCTTCCACAGTGATGACGTGGTGGCTGGTCTCCCGGTTGATGATGTCCAGGATGGCGGCCAGCGTGGTGGTTTTTCCATGGCCAGACGCGCCGGAAATCACAATCAGTCCCTGGTGGTGGTGCATGGCGGTGGCAATCTGTTCCGGCAACCCCAACGAGGCCAACGTGGGAATCTCCGTAGGAATGACACGGAAGCTCCCTTTCATCCCGGTGCGTTGACGGCTGACGTTGACGCGGAACCGCCCCAGCGTGGCGTGCTGCAACGCAAAGTCCGCGCTGCCCTCCGCTTCCACCTGCGGCAGCAGGCGCTCACCGACGATGGGAACCAGCACCCGCTGCACCAGGTCTGCAGCCAGCGGCGCGCCCACCGGGAGCAGCTCCCCGGCAACACGCATCAGC
>CAYVDZ010000521.1:0-4479 GCA_964450575.1 uncultured Opitutus sp. | reverse complement strand
GAGCCACCGTGGCCGGCACCGAAGTGGACATCAAAGTTCTCAACGCCCGCATGAAGGCGCTCACAAAATAACAAAATCTCTGGGACCGATTGCATCCCGGAATTTTTTCAACCCACTCTCCCGAGTGGGCTTTTTTCTTTCCGTAATTAGCGGACACGTGAAATGGAACGGTGCGCGCTTAGTGGAGAGTGGAAAGCGTCAAGGAATCAGATTCGGAGAGTAGTGCTGGCTCAGCTTGCACAACACCGGAAGGGGCTACTCTCGATCTCGTTCAAACTATTATTCCAACCTCCTCAACCTGCGCTCGGATTTCCTGCTCAATGGCCAATTGAATGCGCTCGTAAATCTTAACCTCCGCGCCCAGGGCCTCGAAGGAGATGACGAGAGCGAAACGAGCGATAGCGTTGGGGTTTGCACGGTCCCAGCCCTCATGGCCGCGAACGACAACGCCGAAGGTATCGGGAAGATCATAACTGTTCGCAATGGCCCAGTCCTTTTGAACAGTTCCGTTTTTGCGGCAAACGCCGTTGGTTACCCCGTCCCTCTCCTTCTTGTTTCCCAGCACCCACGAGAAATTTCCATCGTCGATTCCGTCTCCGCTATCGGTTTCCTTGAGCGCGCGGGCTTGGAAGGTATCAAACGATTCGCGCTTCTTGCCGGCCTTCCAATCAAGCCAGACCCCGAGGTAGCCACGGCGTGACTTACGAGTCCTGCGAGGCTCCGCAGCGTAGGACAAAGTTACATCGATTCGAACGCGATAATCCTCACCTTGAGGGCGCAATTCTTGCGGGATAGGAATGCCGAAAACAAAACCTTCTCCAGCGCGAATAGCGTAGGTTTTCTCGGTAATAAGCGTGACACGATTCTCAGCGTTTTCGGTGGCACGGGCCAAATCCGGCACCCCGTAACCGACCGAACGGATGATGCGTGGACGCGTGGCGACGGGAGCCTCTTCGGCCCATGCCGGCCACCTTGCCGCATTGACGATGAGGGCGCGGTATAGAAGCGACCCTTGTTCCGGCAGGAGGGATGCGAGGTGCCCCGCGATGTGAGTGACCTTCGGCGCAGCAAAGGAGGTGCCGGTAGCATCTCGGTCAAAGGGAGGCCCCCCATTTCGAGTGCATCGAATCAACTCGGGGCAGACCGCAGCAGGATTGGTGATCGTCGGTGGTGTTCCGTTGTCGATGACGCCTTCACCGCCGAACTCAACCACTTCGGGCTTGATGCTTTCCCACATTCCGAACCCGGTTCGAGAAAAGGATGAGGGATTATGCGCGGGCGACACGGACCGACGATCCTGGTCCTGAAAAAAATCGGCGGAGATTGAACCGACCGTGAGCGCTTGCAGACTCTGGGCCGGATTGGCTAGGCGACTGCCGGCCTCATACAGATACTCTGGATACGGTCGGTTGGCCCGAAGGTGATCCAAGATGCCCGGATTAGGTGGGACACCTAAATCGCGAATATTACCTGTCGCTTGAACGACAAGAATGTCCTCCTGAAAGCTGAGCAGATCAATGGTCGCGGCCCACACGCTCATGCGAGAGAGACGGCAACAATCGTTCGACGCGACCGAGTGATTGTAAATGCGCGTGCCTTTGGCCTCTTTAAAAGTTCTCACAATTTCACGGATTAGCTCTGCGGGAAACACGCGTGAATTAATGCCGTTATTTTCATCCAGGATGCGGGCGTTAAGAAGCCAGAACAGTGGCTCGTGGACGCCATTTTTGGGGACCGCTTGTGGGTAAAGGCAGGCCCCGGCGACTCGGGTTCCATGCCCACCTCCAGCGACATAATCCGCCACTTCGTCGTGAGGTTTTCCTGGAATAAAACATCGCGAACTGGGCTTATCAATGGCCGCACCAAGCCAGCGGTGGCCTTCCTCCAAGCCGCTATCGACGATGCAGACGGTCGCGCTGTTTGCAGCGGGAGCCCGCAACTCAAATCCAGCACCAATGTCGGCGGCTTGCGCCCCAGGATTTACCGGCTGTTGAATCTCATCAGGTAGAGTGACCTCGAAAAGATTCGGATAGTTTGCAATCAAGTCCTTGAAGCCCCTTCCGCTCATTCGTATGCGGGCCGAAAAACTGTCGGGAAACTCAATGATATGGGAGTCGTCCGTAATGGAGCAAATCTCTCCGGTGTAGTGACGGACAAATTCTTCGATCTCGGTCTCACGCTGCATCCGCTTTTCGTCCCATGCCTGAAAATATTGTTCTTTGTTTGCAGTATACAGGGCCTCTTTCTGGGCTTTCTTTTCAGGGCGTGTTCGTGAACTTATTCTGGGTTTGTCCGGTCGGCCGTAAGCGGCCACTTCAATAGAAACGTCGAGAATGAATTCCTCCGCGTCCGGGAAAGGCCACCTCGCCAGGAGTTGGCCGTCGAGAATTCTCTCAATGCGTTTTTCCGAAAGAGGGTCCTGGTCGATATCAAGGATGCGAGCCATGCAACCCGATCCTCGTTTCGATTGGGCAAATTCGTCGGCAAGCTCGATGACGCGCTGAAGGTCGAGATCGTCACTCGATACGATGAGAAACCCATCCTCGTATTCCGCGACAATTTCTAGGCCGAGCTTCTCTGCAATAAATTCAATTGCGCCATCGTCTTCGTCGGGAATCTGAACGACAAACGAAACCCCACTCGCAATCTCCGGCAGCCCGGCTTCGCGTCGGGCGGTTTGCTGTTCCTTAGCCCGGCGGGAAAAACCCTCGGCCATTCGCTTGATGAAGGCAGAATGTCCCGGTCGGTCATTCTGATTCTGCACAACGGCAGGATTGGAACGACCGCCGCCCTCAAGTTTTGCATCACCGCTTTCTTTGAAGATGAGTTGAAGATGGGGAAAGCGGGGCGGCGGCATGAGGTATTAAAAATGACGCTTCACCTCGTGTGCCGCCGTTTCGAGATCGTCCAATGTCACTCGCTTGCGGTTACTCATTACGCATCGTTTCGATGCATTCTTCGCGATGCGTTCCACTTCGCTAAAACTGAATCCGTCGAGGCTTCCGGCATAACTCTGAAAATCAACATCGGGCTCCACATCCAAGGCGGCCAACGTGACTTTCAACAAGCGGGCTATTTCTTCGATGCCCGGCTTCGGAATTTCCACAGCCTCGTCAAACCGGCGATAAATCGCTTTATCGAGGGATTCGTAGTGGTTCGTCGCAGCGATGACGAGCCCGTCCCCCTGATAATCCTCCAGAAGCTGAAGAAGCATGTTTACGACCCGCGAGACTTCACCGACATCGTTGCGGTCACCGCGAGCACGTGCGATCGTGTCGCATTCATCCAAAAAGAGGGCGCAGGGTCGTGCGGCAGCAGCTTCAAAAACGCGTCCTAAATTTAGTGCGGTTTCGCCGAAGTAAGACGAGATTAGCGTATCGAAACGAACTTTGTGTAGAGGCAATCCGGTGGCCCAAGCAAGACGCTCCGCTCCCAAGCTTTTGCCACATCCCGGAGGCCCATAGAGCAAAATTCGTTTACGTGCATGAAGGCCGTGGGTTGCCAGACGGCTACGAGCGGCGTATTCTTTTTCGATGCGATGAAAGCGCGCCTCGACCTCTGGTTGCAGAACCATGTGGTGTCGGAGTCGGTCGCGTTCGATGACTTGGATCAGCGGCGCTGAGTCACGTCTGCTTGCTGGCAATCCGGCCAAGCTCCCGGTCGTGAGGGTAGATTGTCGCGTAGGCGATTTTGGCCGGTTTGCTGCGTCCAGCGACTTTTCGAGCTCTCGCGCCAAGGTAGTGTGGCCAAGCCGTTTCTCGTCTTCGACGATATGTTTGCAAACGGCCATGACGTCGCGCTCCGATCCTTGCTGAACGGCGGAAAAAAGACGTTTTAGGAGATTTGCTTTCAAAATTTACGACGCACAGGGCTGGTTCCGTGCCGCGTGCGACGAGCGATGTAATAGCGAAGTTTCGGTCGGAGCAAGTGAACATGTCGGAGGACCTTCGGAAGGTGTGCTCGCGGCCCGAGCCGACGACCAAAACACGAGAAACCGGCAGGGTAAAACCGCCGCAAACAGATGCTCGCTTCGCTCGATTTCTTTTAGCTCTGCCCCGTCCGTAGCGCCCTATTTTATGGGCGGTCAAGGTCGTATCGCTGCGCGATCTCCACCACGCGCAAACATTCCGCTTCCCCCTCGTTGCGGATAAATCCGCCGCCTCGGCGCTCCATCCAGCGCTTTGACTTTTCGCCCATTCCGAGCCGGCGCTCAATCGGGCAGCACCCGCAATCACTCAACACGAAGTTGAGTAAGGGTTCCGCAGCTCGCGCGAGCGCTCACCATGCGCGTATATGAAGCCAAACTGGTTTATTCCCTCGTTTCCCTCGGCGACGAAATCCACCTGAATGCCCCGGCGGCCATCGCGGATTACCTCCGCTCCGCCTTTGAGGAAAACCCGATGCAGGAAGCGTTTTACTGCGTCTCTTGAGAGTGACGAGTTCTCCGGTGGTTTTTAGGTGTCCGGTGGTTTTGGCTGG
>CAYVDZ010000520.1:0-4481 GCA_964450575.1 uncultured Opitutus sp. | reverse complement strand
GCGGAGCACCTTGAACAAGCTGACGATTGCAGGGCCCGCCAATGACGGCTCGCCGCCAGTGAAGAGCGTGGTGCTGCGCAAACGCGGGGGGCTACGCGGCATTCGTCTGATCAGCTACGACAGCTTGATGGGAAACTTGGCGACGCTAGGCTGATTTTCTGTGAATAAGGCCAAACGTCTTCGTCTTTTTCTTGCCCGACTTGCTGAGAGTCCGGCAGCGGCCAGCCATGATGAAGCCTTCGCCTTGATCGCAACGGCTCTAAACGCCGTGGAGGATAAACACAGCGGCGTTCCGGCCGATCCCGCCAACTGGCGGTCCGATGGACGGATGTACCCGCCTCAAGCGGACAATGCTCGGCCGTCTGCTGATCTGCCCGGCATAATCGGCTACCGCAGTGCCGCCCATCGGACCCTGATCGCATCGAACGGGGCTTTCGCGATCATTGAGTTAGCCACAAACAAGACGCTCGTCGAAAAGCCCGGTGGCGACGGCAAGGGCCTCCCGAAACCCGTCGAATGAAGGCGGAATTACACTTGAAGGACTATTACACGTATGGAATATTACGCGCATGGAATCTCTGCCCAAACCCATTGAAACCTTTCTCACCGCGCTAGCGGAGAGGGATTCGTCTTTGCGGCCACAAATCGAGCCCGGCGGCGAAAAGGCCGGTAACTGGTGGATCGACTTGCTCGGCAAGAAGCGAATCACGATCGAGTGGCGGCCGGAACTCGGCTTTGGGTTTTCCGTGGGCGATAAGCAGGGTTATGGCGAAGGACCGGCGGAGATATTCCGTTCGCCGGCGCGGGCGGCCCATCGCGTCATGCAGTTGATTGCTCCACGGCCAGCATTCACCCCGATGGGGCTGCGTGCAGTTCGAGAGCTTTACGATATCACGCAGGATCAGATCGCGGCTCGCTTGAAAAAGGGTCAGGCGGCCATCTCTCGTCTCGAAACGCGCAATGATTCCAAAATCGAAACGCTCCGCGAGTACGTGGAAGCCCTTGGGGGTAAAATGGAGATCCGCGCGATTTTTCCCGACGGACAGTTGCCGATTTACCAAACCCAAAAGTCTCTCATCCGCAAAGCCCATGGCCCGGTTAAATCTAGTCGTCCTGCGCGCGCATAATGCGCAACGCCTCGCTGCATTCTACTCCAATCTGGGGTTGAACTTCGTCCGGCACCGTCACGGTGCCGGCCCGGAACACTTCGCGAGCGAAGATTGTGGCGGCGTTTTTGAGATTTATCCCGCGCGCACCGATGCTGAACCGACCCGCGAACTGCGGCTCGGCTTCGAAGTAGCCGATGTCCAGTTGGCCGTTGAGCGTTTGGCCGGAACAGGCGCAGAAATTATCAGTGCGCCGGCCGCTTCACCTGGGGGACTGCGGGCAGTCATCAAGGACATCGAAGGGCACAAAGTGGAGTTGACCGAGGCCCAGCCGGTGGGCTCGCGCGAGCACCGTTGATAGGTCGCTGCCTGGCGGACCATCGAAGCACAGCTTGTCGGAATGCTCGGCCTTACCTCAGCCGGGATTCGCAGGACGTTGGGCGTGACCCTGAAAGAGCTTGCCGCCGAGGATTGGCGCAAGCTGTTGCAAGCGGGCCAAGAGAGTTCGTCTCAAGCGTTGGGACGGGCTGGGTCCGCCACTGGTGCGAGCGGCCCTCTCGTCAGGTCCGCCGCCGTTAACCACCGAAATTACCCGCGGGTTGCGCGTTGGCCATGTCCGGCCGAGGTCGCCGAAAATTTCCGGCCGCGCCATTCTCCCATCTGCAATCGCGGGATTGGTCTGCCATGGGAGCGGCGGAACGTTCTTTTCCCCGGAGCATCCTTGCTCTCTCTGGCGGCCTTCCGACCGGGCGAGGAAGGCTCGCCTTGCACTGGTCGCCAAGAAAGAAGCCTTGCCATCGAGCTTAGCTCGTCAGAAATACTAGCCTGTTTTTCTGACAATAAATTCGTGTCATCCATACCACAAGCATTGAGAAATCGGTGACTAGCCGAATCTACGGACGTGGTAGGGGTTCCGTATTTACTCCGAGTGACTTTCTGAACTTGGGCAGTCGAGACGCCATCGACCAATCCCTCCACCGTCTGACTGAATCAGGCACGATCCGACGTATCGCCCGTGGGCTCTACCATTACCCGGAAAGCCATCCTCTTTTGGGAGAAGTCGCCCCTTCGATCGAGGCCGTCGCCAAAGCCCTTGCTGCCAGCGAACACGTCAAATTACAGCCCTCCGGAGCGTACGCGGCCAATCTACTGGGCCTTTCCGAACAGGTGCCTGCTAAAGTGATTTTTCTCACCAGCGGCCGGGCTCGGAAAGTGAAACTTGGGAAACTCATCATCGAGTTCCGGCCCACGACTCCGCGCCGGGTGGTGGCGGCCGGCCGACCGAGCGGCCTGGTGCTGGCCGCGCTGCGCTATTTTGGCAAAGACCACGTTACCTCTGAACGGATCGCCCACCTGAGAAATATTCTGTCCGCCGAGGACCGGCGACAACTGCTCACGGATTTACCGAGTGCGCCCGCTTGGTTGCATCCCTACCTGCGTGCCATCGCTGCGGAGGGTTCGTCATGAGCACGTTTGCCATTCTGCCACCGAAAGAGCGCGAACTGTTCTTTCGCCAGTATCAGCAAAAGCGCGGGGTCGATCCGGTCATCGCCGAAAAAGATTTCTGGGTGTGTTGGTTGCTCGGGCGGATTTTCGAGCAACCCCAACTCGCGGACGCGTGCGTTTTCAAGGGTGGCACCTCTCTTTCAAAAGTGTTCGGTGCAATCGAGCGATTCTCTGAGGACATCGATCCCGCCATCCTCCCTGCTTCCCTTGGCTGGAAAGAATCGACCTCGATCAGGCTCCATCACGCACGAAACGGCAGGAGCGTATGGCCGAACTTGAAGTAGCCTGCGCCGATGCCGTTCAGGCCACGTGGCAGCCGCGACTGGAAGACGCCGTTCAAGCGGTGCTCGGAGCGCCCGGCGATCATGCCCACTGGTTAACCTATCGCTTCGACAAAGCCGTGCGCTCTCCGGTGCTCTTCTTCACCTATCCCGGTGCTTTGCCGCGCGGAGTCACTTACATCGCACGTGAAGTAAAAATCGAATTTGGATCGCTGACGGATCAACGGCCCATGGGTTGACACCCGATTCAGGCCTTTGTCGGGGAACTTGCGCCGGAAGCCTTCACCGACTTCAAAGCGAATGTCGTCGCCTTGGAGCTGGAACGCACATTTTGGGAGAAGGCCACTATTCTGCACGCAGAATTTCACCGCCCGGCTGATCGCCAGATGAAGGATCGGCATGCCCGACACTACGCGGACTTCGCCGCTTTGTGGCAGCACGCCCCAGCGCACGCCGCGCGTGATTGCCTCGACTTACTGGAGCGAGTGCGTCTCCACAAATCCCGCTTCTTTGCCTCAAGTTGGGTGAGCTACGCCACAGCTGTTCCCGGCTCTCTGCGTTTGGTGCCACCCGTCGAACGAATCGAGGCCTTGCGCGTTGATTACGAGGCCATGCAACAGATGTTTTTGAGCGACCCCATGCCATTCGAGGAAGTGCTCTCCGTGCTGGGCAATGCCGAGGCCACGCTGAATCGTTCCTGAGTTTGCCCGTGACCGTTTCTCGCTGACGGCCCAAGCGGAGATGGCTGGGGTGTTATGTTTTCATCCCAACTCTCAGCGCGAGGGGCAGACATTCGAGATTCACGGAAGTGCTTTTCACGAGTCCCATTCCGCGCTCCCGAGTCTCACGCCTCAACGGAGCGATCCCTCCGAAAATCAGGTAGGACATCTACCGAAAAATCGGTAGGTTCCGGCGATCAATTGGCGGGAATGCACTCTGCGCGGCTTCCAGTTCCGCGAACCACGATGAACGGCCATGACCCGCCAGGCGACGAACCTGTCATCATGCCCGGCGGTGTCGTCGTCCACAGACGGGTGCGGCCACGTTGAAGCCAGCGTGTCGAAATGGGCGGTTCCTACCGAAATTTCGGTAGGCGAACTTTTGGAACACGCATAAAACCGCTTTTTCCCAGAGCACCTATATTTGGGCGGAAATTAAAATCGCGTGGGTGCGTTCAATTTTCACCCGCCAAGATCGAACTCACTCTGCCCGCCACGTTTTCCACCCAGGCCACCCGCGGGAGGTTTGGTGAAACGAAGCTCGATCACAAAGGTGTCCACTTCGCGTTCTCGATCACCGTCGAGCGCGGGTTGCGCGCGGACCCGCGTGAGGGTGTGATCTTCCATGGCCAAAAACAGGGGGCCGAGATTGTGCCCGCGAATGCCCACGACCCATCCGCCAATCTCGATTTTCACGAGGTCGGGTTCTCCATACTCCCAGCGCGCCTCCACGTAGTGCTGCCAAGGCAGTTCGCGGCCATCCGTGAATATGACCTTGTTCGCGATGGGATCGACGTGCGCCACCTCGTGGGCAACTTTGGTGAGCTGGTCGAGTTGCTGCGTGGACAATAGCCCCGCCTCATCGACCA
>CAYVDZ010000519.1:3513-4517 GCA_964450575.1 uncultured Opitutus sp. | reverse complement strand
GAGAACGGCAGATCAATGATCTTGGTGGCCATGCGGGTGGCTGAGGTGGTCTCGGTCGCCAGGTAGCTGTTGTCCTTGTTGGTTGAGACGTGAAACTCAGGGAGCGAGATGAGTTCGTCTTCGGTCGGAGCGGATCGGGCAACGCTGCGCGGCATGATCGGAGCGGGTGCGGGTTGCGCAAAAGCGACAACGCTGCCGAGGGCGAGCGCGGCGCAGAAGACGGCCCTGCGCGCGGGGAGCGTACGGATAGGAGCTACAACATGAGGATTCATCGATGAGGGAAGGTTGGGGATCAGCAGCCTGAGGGGGTACTGAGGGATAATGGCAACGGGCCAGGGGCGACTCAATCATGGCGCTGGTTGACAGTTGACCGATTTTGCCAGCGGCCTCGGATAGTGTTTAACCGCGGCGGCGTGAGGGAGTCGTGCTTGGGAAACTCGAGCGCAACCTCGCCCACCGGCTGATACGAAGCCAGCGGGCGCTCACCGAGGAACTCGCGCGTCACGAGCGCCTCGGCGGCCGCGTGCTGGCCCACGAATTGCAGCCGCCGGGTTTCGGGCAGATGCTGGCGCCTCCGGCGAGGCTCAAGGCGAGAGCAATTTGGACAGTCTTCATGAAGTAAGTGAAGCGGACGTGTCGTGCGTACCGCGCCAACCGAAGTCGGGAAAGCTTGGTGGTCGTCGACAGCGAGCGAAAGACGAAGGTCCGCCTCACGCCCGGACAAGAAGTGCCCAGGCGCAGCTGGCCCGCCTCAATTTCCTTCGGCCTTCACGAAACGCTTCTGGCGCCCTGGGCGATCCACCGCCTCGAGATCGAGTGGCTCAACCGGCAGGGTGAAGCCGTCGCGGCGATGACTGTCGACGAGCACGACCTTCGGGGTCGTGGGAACGCCGGTGAGGTTGAGCGTGAACTGAGTGAGCACGAGACTCACAGCCTCGCTGCCGACCAGTTGATAGCGGTGGTCCATGCCGTTGAAGGGCGACACGAAGAGCGCCTTGTCGACC
>CAYVDZ010000519.1:0-3503 GCA_964450575.1 uncultured Opitutus sp. | reverse complement strand
GGTGGTCCATGCCGGCCGCGCCGCGGGGCGGTTCCGACAAATCCAGGTTCACGAAGTAGAGGTCACCGGGAATCGCGAGTCGCATTTCATTCAGCAGATTGAAGACGCGACCGGAGCTGATCACCACCTCCGGCTTGAACGCTTTCAGCCAGGCCTGGACGTCGCGGGCGTTCGCCTGCTCCAGCGGCAGGATGGGAATGCGTTCCCGCGCGGGCACCAGGTTTTGGTAATAGAGGTACGAGGACGTGAGGAGCTTGTGCCCAATCCCGCCGCGATGGTACGTCATGATGAACCCGATCCGGTGCAGATGCAGCCGCTGGAGATGGTCGATCATCTCGTCCATCATCTGCACGTAATTGGGACACGCGCGGTGCAGATTGGGCTGGATGATGCTGTAACCCGCAGTCGCGGCGCAGAAGCCGGTCATGTCCATCTCCAGCGTGCCGACGCCGCTCGCGTACGGCGCGATAATCACCCCCTTGATCGCGCGGGCGATCAGGATGCCGCGCATGCGCGCAGGGGTCATGCCGGGATCGGTGAGGAAGAACAGTTCGCAATCGAATCCCGCGTCATCGGCCTGCGCGCGGATGCCTTTCACGATCTCCGTCAGCGGAAAGTAGGCCGCGAGTCCCTTGGGATCGAGTTCGGGAATGATGACCGCGAGGGTGCTCGCGCGTCGTTCGGCACGACGGCAACGGAGATGCTCCATCAACCGCGCTACCTCGGGATCGCGCTGGTAGCCCATTTCCCGCGCCAGCGCCTGGATTCGGTTGCGTTCCCTCTCGGAAACGCGGGGTTGATTGCGCAGCGCCAGAGAGACGGCGGAGACGGACACGCCTGCCTTGTGGGCGATGTCCCGCATCGTAATGCTGATGGCTCGGGTCACGGAGGGGTAAAAGGTCAGACTGGAGGCCTATGCCGAAAGCGAAAATACCGCGTGAAGTCAACGGTTGAGCAATCGGTACGGTGGAGCGGTCTAGCTCAAGGCCGCTGGTACGGTAGCCATCTTGCGTCACGACCGACTGCGGGTACGTGACTTCCTGCGGCACTTTGATTACCATGGTTGATGTTCCCGGCGGTCGCCCCCGCGTACCAACGTACTTCGAAGAGCGCGGCGGGGGTGGGCGGAGACGGCGCGGTCAGCTCGATCCGAAGCGCGCGTGTCGTCACCGGGTGGGCGAGCGCGATGATGTTGCGCGCCTGGTGATTGTTGGTGCATGCGGCGAGAACGGTGCCGGCCTCGTCGAGCACGCGGTAGCGCTCGACGCAGAAGGGCATCTGGCGTTCGGGGTGACCCATGAGTACCGATTCCATCGGATGATCGTAGTCGGGATCGAACATCAGCTCAATGCGCTCGATTGTTTGCGGCTCGGACCAGCGGAGCGTGAGCGCAGGCTCGGGATCGGCGAAGTCGGCGATCCAGGCGTTGGGCGCGTTCGTTGGCCGGGCGATGCCGTTGACAACATTGGCCGCGCTGAAGAGCGCGAGCGGTGAAGCAAGATGCAGGGCGAGATTACGTCCATCAGGCCGGCGCTCCCGGGGGCGTTGGCATTTCCGCGCTGAAATTCGCTAAGGGTTGCACATGGGGCGCCAAACTACTGCTTGGGATTCAATTCGGAGTGGGCTTCATCGCCGGGCGTGCTCCGGAATCTCCAACCCGATTCGATCCCCCGTTAACCGTGACCGGGAGGATGAATCAGCGCTGGAGGAGCCCTATATGACGTGCGATGAGATTGCATCGAAGGTCGGCCTGCCGGACGAAATAATTGCCGGTCTGACTCGATCTCGAAAAGTGCGACATCTGAAAGTTACCGGCGGCCCGGCATATTATCGGCTATCCCTCGTGGTGGCCGACCTGCGTTCGTTGGAATTACAGAGCGTCCACCGCGGCCGTTGATTCCGGCTTTTCTGCGACTACCTTGGTGGTTGGCTCGATTTCCCAGAAGCGTTGGGCCTCCTCTTCGGAAACGAGATCCAGGTACGAGTCCCACAGCACTTTCTCCGAATTTCCAGCCTGTATCGCCGCTTCGGCGACACTGCGGTATTTGCCGACGAGCATGGAGCAATAGGTATGACGCAACACGTCGTGCTGTAGACCGAATTGTTTCCGGATCTTGGGATAGAGTTTTTTTAGGTTGGGGCAGATGATCGGAAACGTCTCCAGCGGGTAGCGAGTGAGCCATTGCTGAAGATTGGGTTGAATCACGGTATGACGTTTCCTGCCGGTTTTGGTGATGTCGCGTCCCAGCTGAATGTAGTGGTGATTGGTTACAAAATGGTGGGCTTGCAGCTTGCTGATCTCGCCGTCCTTCCAGTCGGGGCGGATGCCGGCAAACAAGGTGAGGGCGAAGAAGGGCACCAAGCGGCCGCCTTGATGCGTTTCGAGGAAGTTCATTAGTTCCGCTGCGCTCTTTGCGGTCAAAATAGGCACGTCTCCCCTGGCGAGCTGATGCCGTTTGAAGCATCGCAGCGCCTGCACGGGATTCTCCTTACGCCAGCCACGCTGAATCCCGTACGTGAAAAACGTCGCGAGGAGCCCGCGGCGATTGTTCCAGGACTTGTTGGAGTAGGTCGGACGATCGTCTTGATCCTTGGGGAAGGTGCTGTGGAGATAGTCGTGGAGGGCGATGGTGGTGAGGCTGTCGAACGGGCGGGCGGCACCGAACGCGAGTTCCAGGCGGGCGATTTCCCGGCCGATGCTGACAAATTGGCGTCCACTGAGGCTGCGTTTCTCCGTTTCACGAGCGCGTTCCTCCAAATATTCCCTGGCCGCCGCCTGTAGTCCTACGGCGGATACAGGACGCTGATAGTGGGTGAGGTAGTAATCGACGGCGGCCGCGAGGCTCTCGCCGGGATGGCGCGCGCGCAACCGGCCCAGGACGGCGGCCAGAGACCGGGCTTGGTCTGCAGCGACGGTCGGAGCCATGGTTTCCAGAAACGAGACTGCCTCGATTAAAGAGCGGCCGGGCAGACGTTCCTTGAGGATCTGGAAGGCGGCCTCTGCTTCCCGGACCTCGGGGTCGGAGAGGTGGGGGCGAACCGGCGTTTTGTTCGGGCCGCGTCCGAAGAGGAGGGATTCCTGCTGATCGCGGAAGGTCTCTGCGTCCGTTTGGTCCCCGAACTGACGACGAATTTGCGTTCCGTTGATGGATCCACTCACGGACCACGCGGTGTGACCGGTCGGCAGACGACGGGCGACAAGCTTGAACCCTCGGCACTTCATGCCCGATAGTTGCTAGATATTTAGCAATCGTGATAATGCTTGATTGACGAGGGAAAATGAAAATCCCCTAACCGCATATTAACATGCAGTTAGGGGATCTTACTAAAATGGTGGAGGTGGCGGGAGTTGAACCCGCGTGCCCCTGACCTTCGCGCACCGCGTCTACCTAATATAGTGTGACTTTAATCTCGCCGGTGTTACGCGATCACGCGCGCTTAAGCACCCGCCAGTCCCCGGATGAAGATACAGCGCGCCGTCCGCGGACGGCTCCGCGCGCTAT
>CAYVDZ010000518.1:0-4525 GCA_964450575.1 uncultured Opitutus sp. | reverse complement strand
GCGCCAGACTCGCCGCTTAACCCGCCGCGCCTTACGAACCCGTCACTCTCAAGATCACTTCTTGATGTTCATCTTCGCCCGGAACATCAACGGTGACACGGTCGCCGACAATCGGGTACACCCCCGACCCAGGCTGAATCTTCCCCTGGGACGCCTGGCTGCACTTCGCCACGGTTCGAGAGCTCTCGCGCTCGTTCCGCCGTTGCCGAAAGTCCGGTAGTTGTTAACTTAGGTGTCACTGCCACCAACTCGGCTCGTCACAACATCTCTCCTCGTAACCCGTTCAGAACGGGTTGCTCAAGGAAGCCGGGTTTTCAGACAGTTGCAGTGGCACCGGCTTTTTCCTCCACTTCGCCAATGCAGTTTTCTCCGGCAACCCGTCGATGGCTTTTAGGTGCCGGACTGGGCTTTTTGGCCGGCGCTCTTGGGTTTCTGTTCCGGACTGAAGGCAACCCGCCGACACTCGGCAATCCGGAACGCCCATCCGCTCGTTTGCCTGAGGTGGCGACCGCGCGGGTGATACGAACCGTCGACGGTTCGGGGGCGGGAGAAAAAGGCCCAACGCCGCCGGCGACCGTTGACGAGGCAGTCGGCCGGGCGCTCTTCGCCTTCGTCGAGCCCGCCACCGCCATCGCCTCCGCCCTCTCGCTGGCGCTGCCGGCGCCGTCTCAGGAAATCCACTACGTGCGGGTGGATCCAGCGCTGCTCAACGGGAATGGATCTCCGTTCTGGCGGCCACCGGGCGTGGGACGCCTCCGCCTTCCGCTGCCGCGCAGCGGTGAGTTGATCATCGTGATCGACGCGACGGATCAGTTGGGCCCGCGACGATTCACGAGCGTGGGCCGGATTGAAGGCCGGCCGGCCAGCCGCGCGGTGTTCGCGGTAACGGATACGTTTCTGCATGCGACCATTGAGGATCCGGTCCTCGGCAGCTTCGCGTTGCGTGTCGCCACGGAGGAGCTCTCGCAGTTTTACCGCGTTGATCCGGAGCGGGTGGCTCCGTGCGGCGGGAGTAAGCGTCCGCCGGCCCCGGCCCGGCCCGCGTCCCTGCGCCTGGCCGCCGGAGCTCATCGCGCCGGAGTTTTTTCGCCCGTCGAAACCGCCGCGGCTGGCCACTCTCCGGGAACGGAAATCCACGTCATGATGGTGTATGGCGAAGCGGTGCTGCCAACGCTGGCGGGCAGTGCCCGCGCCGCCGCGGTGCAGAGCGCATTTGATGCCGCCATCGCGCGCGTGAACGGGGTGTTCGAGGCCAGCCTGATCACCGCGCGCGTGCGTCTGGTGCGCGTGCACGAAACGCGCTATAATGAAGCTTGAGTGCCGGGAACAAGGTCCAGGATGAGGCTCTGACTGCGCTCCAATCCGTAAACGACGGCTTGATGGATGAGATTCATGCCCTGCGCGATCAAGCCGGAGCAGACATTGTCTGCCTCGCTTTGCAGCGGCCGGATTTCGCGAGCAGTGGACTCAGTTTTTTGCTGACCCCGGACCGGACCGACAACGACGAGTATGCCTTCTCCATCGTTCAATACAGCAATATCGCCGGCACCCATGTGCTCGCCCACGAGTTTGGGCATGTGCTGGGCTGCGCCCATGATCGCCAGAACGCGCAGGAAGGGGACGGCGCCTTTTCCTATAGTCATGGCTATCGTTTCATTGGAGCGGATGGTCGCCAGTATCACGATATCATGGCGTACCCGCCGGGAACCGAACTCGGTTATTTTTCCAATCCTGACATCATCTTGCCTTCGCCGGTCGCCTCCGCCATTGGGATCGCGGCTGGTCGTCCTGGAGAATCGAATACAGCGCGCACCATTGACCAGACCGCTTTTCTCACCGCGGCGTATCGCTTACAAACTCTGGCTGCACCCAATCCCGGCGTGCTGCTCAACGTGGCCACCCGTGCGTTTGTCGGCCGCGACGAGCAGGTGCTGATCGGAGGCTTTGTCATTGGCGGCGCAGAGCCGAAGCGTGTGCTTGTGCGCGGGGCGGGTCCCTCCCTCATTCAATTCAGCGTGCTGGATACGCTCGTTAATCCACGGCTGCGGGTATTTGGCGGGCAAAATCAACTGGCGGAAAATGATGACTGGAGCAGCGAATCCGGAATGCGGACGGCGGCGGCGCAGGTCGGAGCGTTTCCGTTTTTGGAGGGCAGTGCTGACTCTGCGTTGCTCGTCACGCTCCCGCCCGGAGCTTATACTGCGATTCTGGAAGGGGTGGCCGGCGCGACGGGCTCCGGTTTGGTTGAGGTGTATGATATCGACCGCGGAGCGAACAAAGTCGTGAACCTTTCCACCCGCGGTTATGCGGGCCTGGCGGGCCGGGAGATGGTGGGCGGCTTCGTGGTGGACAGTGCGCCCGGCGCCACCAAACGTATTCTCGTCCGCGTGCTCGGCCCTTCGCTGGCTCGCGCTCCCTTCAACCTCACGAGCACCCTGGACGATCCCGTGCTGGAGCTCCGCGACTCCCGTGGGGACGTCATCCTGACCAGCGATGATTGGAGTAACGACTCCGGGGGAGGCGTGAGCGAAGAAAACGACTTCCGGCCCCGCGTGCAGTCGTATGGCGAACGACAAATTTTTGCGACGGGCTACGCTCCCGGCAATCGCCGTGAGCCCTGTATCCTGGTCGACCTTACCGCGGGTAGTTACACGGCCGTGGTGAGGCCGTTTGAGCAGCGGAGCGGTGATGCCTTTTTCGACCAGCCGGCGCAACCGGGCGTGGGCATCATTGAGGTGTACGAGATCAATCCATAGTCCGGAGAATTCGCGGGCAGGAATGCCTGTCCCGCGGTGTGGTCACGTGCTGACACACTTTGAATTTGCCGCGGACCAAAAATTAACGACGGTGACGGCGTCCAGCGCGAACACGATCGCGACCGGACATCATCATCCTCAACCTTCTTCCTCGGACCACGAGGCTTCATCGCCATGCGAAAAGCACCCCCGTCCTTCCCTGCCTTTCGGCAGGTTTTCCCGCGTTTGGAAACAGCGGTGGCGTCGTGAAAACGATTCCCGAATTCACCCGCGCCCAACGCGAACACCACGCGATCGTGCTGGTGGCGGCTTACGATGCGCTGATGGCCCGCCTCATCGCCGAGTCCGCGGCCGACGCAATTTTGGTGGGCGATAGCGTC
This sequence comes from uncultured Opitutus sp., assembly GCA_964450575.1. Taxonomy (GTDB): domain Bacteria; phylum Verrucomicrobiota; class Verrucomicrobiia; order Opitutales; family Opitutaceae; genus ER46. Next base: position 1,389 of record CAYVDZ010000518.1, on the reverse strand, counting down.
GCCATGGTGGTGCACGGTTTTCCGTCCACGGTCCACGCCACCGTCGACATGATGTGCACCCACGTGGCCGCGGTAAGGCGGGGGGCGCCAGAGATCGTGGTCGTGGCTGATCTGCCTTTTCTCAGCGTGAGGCGCGGCGTGCACGCTGCCACGGATGCTGCCGGGGCGTTGATGCAGGCGGGTGCGACCGCCGTGAAACTCGAGGGCGTGGCGGGTCATGAAGACGTCGTCGCCCATCTTGTCGGCAGCGGCATCCCGGTGATGGGCCACCTCGGGTTGCTGCCCCAGTCCGTGCATCAACTGGGTGGATACAGAGTTCAGGGGAAGGCCGCGCCGGAGGCCGCCCGTTTGGAGCGCGAGGCGGAGAAGCTGGAGGAGCTGGGGGCCTTTGCGATCGTGCTGGAATGCGTACCGGCGGCGCTGGCCACAGCGATCACCCGCCAACGCACGATTCCGACCATCGGCATTGGGGCCGGTGCGGGGACGGCCGGCCAGGTGCTGGTGTTGTCGGATTTGCTAGGCATGGACGCGCGGTTTCAACCCCGCTTTGTGCGACGCTATATTCAGGGGGATGCCCTGGTCCGCGATGCCTTGAACCGTTTTGCGAACGACGTCCGCACCGCCGATTTTCCGGCGCCGGCGGAGGTGCTGGCATGACCGCGATCTGCCGTACGGTTGCAGAGTGGCGGCGCCTGCGCGCCTCGCCCGATTGGGCTGGTGCTGCCATCGGCTTCGTCCCAACCATGGGCGCGCTGCACGCCGGTCATATCGAGTTGCTCCAGCGAGCGCGGGCGGAGAATGCCCGCGTCGTTCTTAGCGTTTTCGTGAACCCGACCCAGTTCAACGATCCCGCCGATCTCGAGCGGTATCCAAGAACCTGGGACGCTGATCTCGCGCTCGCGCAGCCGTTCGTGGATGCCATCCTGTTTCCGCCGGCCGCGGAAATATATCCGGATGGTTATCGCTATCGCGTCATGGAGAACGATCTCAGCCGGCGGATCGAGGGCGCTCACCGGCCCGGACATTTTGACGGCGTACTCACGGTGGTGCTGAAGCTCCTGAATCTGGTGCAACCGCAACGCGCGTACTTCGGGGAGAAGGATGGCCAGCAATTGCAGTTGGTGCGGGGCATGGTGGATGCTTTTTTCCTGCCGGTGACGATCGTGGCGTGTCCCACGGTTCGCGCCGCGGACGGGCTTGCCCTGAGTTCGCGCAATGCCCGGCTCTCTCCGACTGCCCGTGCCCAGGCCGCCGCGTTCCCGCGCATTTTACGCCGGGCTCCGAGTGCCGATCAAGCCGCGGCGGAACTGGCGGCGGCCGGGTTCGAGGTGGATTACGTGGAAGACACGTGGGACGTGCGGCTCGCGGCCATCCGGCTCGATGATGTTC
>CAYVDZ010000517.1:0-4527 GCA_964450575.1 uncultured Opitutus sp. | reverse complement strand
GTGTTTTCGCTCGCCTGGGCATTGACTACTGTTGCGGCGGCAAGATCTCCCTGGCGGAGGCCTGCGCCGCCAAGCGACTCGATCCCGCCACGGTGGCGGTCCTGCTCGATGCCGCGGCGCATCCCGGTGCTTCCTCCGCTCACATCGATGCGGCGGGCATGACGTTGACCGCGCTGGCCGATCGCATTGAAAGCACGCACCACGCTTGTTTGAAGCGGGAACTTCCGGTCATGGTGGAACAGGCGCAACGCGTCGCGATGAAGCACGCGTGGCGGGACGAGCGCCTCACGGCGGTGGGTGCGACGGTCGAAGCGCTCGCGACCGAAATGGCTGACCACATGAGGAAAGAGGCGCAGGTGCTGTTTCCTCTGGTTCGGGAACTGGAGCGGAGCGGCGGCGCGGGTTCCACGGCGGTCGCGATGGCTAAATCAATCGCAGAGATGGAGGCGGAACACGATGCTGCCGGGCGGGCACTCGCAACGTTGCGTGAACTGACCGACGGCTTCGTTCCGGATCAGGATGCCTGCAACACCCACCGGGCTTTGCTTGCCGGCCTCGCGCGGCTCGAACAGGACCTGCACCAGCACGTGCACAAGGAGAACAATGTGCTCTTCCCGCGTGCGCTCGTTCCGGCGACGGCGGGTGTGCCGGCCTGAGTGCCTCCGGTTTCCATCGACCGCCCGGCGTTCGGGCTGACCGAACGGACTTCAGCTTTCTGAAGTCCGCGGGCTGCACCGGTACGGCGGACGAAGCGGAGATCGCTCCTTTAGGTAACGCGTTTCTGAATCACACTTTGGGTGGCGGCGGAAGTGGGAGATCTGCCCAGATCCGATCGGGGAAACAACCCCACGCTATCTTACTGGACGGTATATGCTATTTCTGGATACAGTGACCACGCGGATGAAACGAGTATCTACTCGCTGGCGGATTCTATTGCTGCTGGGGCTTACGGGCACCCTTGGCCTTTTCGCGGGCATTGGTACCTACACGTTCTACTATGCAGAGGGCCTCTCGTATTTTTCGGACGACCCGCGGGCGTGTGTAAACTGTCATGTCATGCGCGAGCATTTCGACGGCTGGTTGAAATCGCCCCATCATGCCGTGGCGACGTGCAACGATTGTCATACTCCCACCGATTTCATCGGCAAATATATCACCAAGGCCGAAAACGGCTACTGGCACTCCAAGGGGTTTACCCTGCAGGATTACCATGAGCCGATCATGATCCGGCCCAGTAATTCCACCGTGCTGCAGCGCAATTGTGTACGGTGTCATCAACAGTTCGTGTCCGGGATCAATACCCACGTGGGCAACCGGCGCGAAATGCTGGATTGCGTCAGCTGCCATCGCGATGTTGGCCACGGGCCGGTGCGATGAAATCCCGTCAACCCCTTTAGCTTTTTTGCCTATGAACTCTCGTTTCTCTGGTCGTCGTGGTCTGGCCATCTGGGTGTATGTCGCGGCGCTGGCTGTGGTCGCCATCGCAACCTTTCTGATCCTGTTGCTTTATCAGAACATCGTCACGCGCAAGGCCGAGGCGACTCAGCACGTGTTCCGGGTCGTCGACGTCGATGACCAGACGACGGATCCGGCCCTGTGGGGAAAAAACTATCCACGCCAGTACGACAGCTATCGCCGCACCGTGGATCTCGTCCGGACGAAATACGGCGGCAGTGAGGCCTTTCAACATCTCGATCGCGATCCGATTTGGCGGCGGATCTTTGCCGGCTATGCGTTTGCGGTCGATTATCGCGAGGAACGGGGCCACGCGTATATGTTGACGGACCAGCGCGAGACCGAGCGCGTGCATAAATTCACCCAGCCCGGAGCCTGTCTCCAGTGTCATGCGTCCTCCATTCCCATGTATATTGAACAAGGGCTGAAGGCCGGCGCTCCGGCGGGGAAGGAGAACTGGGAGGCGCAGATTCAGAAGGGGTTTGAAGTCGTCTGTGCCATGCCGTATTCGGAAGCGGAGAAACTGGTGGAGCATCCCGTTTCCTGTATTGATTGCCATGATGCGGATACGATGAATCTGCGGGTCTCCCGGCCGGCTTTCCTCAACGGCATCCGGGCGCTCGCCCGGTCCGATTACCCGACTCCCCATCTGCCCAGCATCGAGCGTTGGCGAAATGAAGGGCGCAAGGACGAGTATCAGCCCAACACCGACGCAAACCGGCAGGAGATGCGTTCGATGGTGTGTGCGCAATGTCACAACGAATACTATTTCAAGGGACCGGGTAAACTTGTCACTCATCCGTGGGATAACGGACTGCGCGTTGAACAGATGGAGGCGTATTACGACAACGCAGGCTATAAGGATTGGACGCATCAGGAGACCGGTGCGGAGGTCCTGAAGGCGCAGCATCCGGAATTCGAGATGTGGAGTCAGGGCATTCACGCCCGCAGCGGTGTAGCGTGCGCCGATTGCCACATGCCCTACCAGCGCGAAGGGGCGATCAAGGTGAGTAACCATCACGTGCGCTCACCGATGCTGAAGGTCGCCGCGGCCTGCCAGTCGTGTCACCGGATTCCGGAGACGGAGTTGAGGGCTCGGGTGGAATTGATCCAGGACAGGAATCGGGCGTTGTTGAATCGAAGTCAGGATGCGATCATGGCTTTGCTCGACGGCGTGATTCATGCGAAGCAAGCCGGAGTTCCGGATGACCAGCTGGCCAAGGCGCGGGCTTTGCAGCGGAAGGCGCAGTGGCGGATCGATTACGTCTACGCCGAGAATTCCATGGGGTTTCACGCTTCTCAGGAAGCAGCCCGCATTCTGGCCGAAGCGATTGATTACGCGCGGCAGGGACAGGTCGAAGCGCAGTCCATTCTGCCAGTTGGAACGGCTCAGCCGAAGGCGCCGACGCGAACCGGACAGGATTGAGGAGAATCGACGATTTGCAGTGGCGGATTCGACCGGCAACTGCCGGCTTTCGAAAACTACGAGATCCCGGCGTGGTGGAAGACGGACCTGCTGCCGGAGCCGCTCCGTCATAACAGCGGTCATGAAGGATCGCACCCGTTCATCACCCACGAGTTTGTCGACGCCGTGAGCAAACGCCGTCGCCCGGCCGTCGATGTGCATGAAGCGATCGCCTATACCGCGCCAGGGATTGTCGCTCACCAGTCGGCTTTGAAAGACGGCGAGCGCCTGAAGGTTCCGAGTTTCGAAGCGTGAGCGTTCAAGCGATTAGCAGGCATCTGGCAGGAGTGAAAAAGGCTTTCCTGCCGAATCGGTCGGACAGACAGGAATGTCTGTTTCATCCACTTTTATTTATAGTCCGCGCCGGTCAGGCTCTGCAGGACTGACAGCTGCCAGTCGCGCAGCTGCTTCTGCATTTTTGCGGCTACGGCCGGCTGGGATTTGATGATATTGTTTTTCTCGGCAGGATCTTTTCGGATATCGAAGAGCTCCACGGTCGAGCCACGTTCGCCGTCCATCACGAGTTTATACTGATTGCCGAGCACCGCGCGGGGTCCGCTGTAGTCCTGCTCCTGGATATCCGGGTGGTGGTAATTCAGAAAATCGCGGGTGGCTTTGTCGCCCGCCAGCTTCACCAAGGGCGTAGTGCCCTTCTGTAGTTCAGGATCGATATAGGGTTTGCGCGTGCCGTCGCCTTCCGGACGGGGACGACCATTCCAAAAATAAATCGGTGTCGGCCGCTCGGTCATCCTGCCATTGAGCAGCGCGACCAGACTAATTCCATCGAGTGGGCGTTGGGGCAACGGCTGGCCCGCCAGTTCACTCAGAGTGGGGAGGAGGTCGCTCGTAACGGTATTTACATCGCTGACACGCGGGCGGGAAACACGAGCCGGCCACTCGAGCACAGCGGGAACGCGGATGCCGCCTTCATAGATCGATCCCTTTTGCGCACGGAACGGCATGGTGGCCACGCCTTCCTGCGGCGTGCCGTTGTCGCCACAATATGTGACCAGGGTATTTTGGCGCAGCCCGGCATTTTTGAGGTGGTCCCGGAGTTGTCCGATCGCACGATCCATCGCGGTGATTTCAGCGAAGCGTTCGCGCAAGACGTCCCGTTGCAGGCGCATGACATTGCGGCCGGTTTCGTTGGAGGTCAGACGTACCTGGCGGTTTCCGAAATCCGCCGGCAGGTTATCGTAGAGCGCGAGATCCGGTGGAAGCGCTTGATAGGGTTCGTGCGGGGAACCGAACCAGACCACGACGAAGAACGGTTTGCCCTGCTGCTTTGCGAGATCGATGAAGCGGACGGCCTCCGCGATCACGATTTCCGAACTCTCGCCCTTGATCTGCGCGGGCGGTCCACCATTGCGCGAAAAATAGGGATCGAGCTCGAAGAAATTGTCGTGTGAAACCCATTGATCGAAACCCATCGCGCCCGGGTTGGTGGGTGATTCGGCCTTCACTGGCCCCAGATGCCATTTCCCGAAATGTCCGGTCGCGTAACCGCCTCGGCGAAGTATCTGGGCGACACTAATCTCTTCCGGACGGAGCGACCAACCCGGCGTGAATGTTCCGGAACGATTGGGATGACGACCGGTCATCACGCT
>CAYVDZ010000516.1:0-4529 GCA_964450575.1 uncultured Opitutus sp. | reverse complement strand
CTTTATCACCCACTTTCAAGGTCGCCACCCCTTGATCCCAGCCGGCGATGACTTGTCCGCCACCAAGCACGAATTGAAACGGTTCGTCGCGATCCACCGAGCTGTCGAATTTCTCGCCCGTAGTTAACCAGCCGGTGTAATGAACCGTGACGAGCTCGCCTTTCCGCGGCATTGGGCCGTCGCCGGAGACAAGTTTTTCAAGGTGCAGGGAAGCCATGAACGAAGGGGCGTTGAGCGATGATTGGGCGGGAATGGATCCTCAGAGCGTCAATGCGCAGTTCCACTAAGGAAAGGGCAAAATACGAACGGATGCCCGAGAGCACGCCGACGAGGCGAGTGTTTCGGCGCACCTCCACGAGGTCTGCGCCTGCGCAGGTTGGCGATGTCCCACCTGCGCCGTTCTAATCCACACTGGCCGGCGCCACGCGGGGGCGGCCCAGAAAGGGCGGTTTCGAATAGGACCGAACAGGTGCGTCGGGACCGTTTCCACCATTGACCGATGGAGGGAGTTGAGGGAGCGCGGCCTGAGCTCGAGCTTTCCGCCTCGCTTTGACCATATCCGTAACCTGTCCGAGCAGGGTCGGAATCGTGCTCGCAATAATGCGCAGATCAAGAGCCGGCGAGCACCGTTGCGTGTACTCGATATCCAGTCGGATCATCTCATCAAAGGTGGTCCGGTTCTTACCGGAGACCTGCCACAATCCGGTCAAACCCGGAACTACATCACAACGCTTCCGCTGATCGGGCGTGAAATGCTCAAACTCATAGGGGATGCAGGGACGCGGCCCGACCAAACTCATTTCTCCACGCAGCACATTGATAATTTGAGGGAGTTCATCAAACCCCGTGGCTCGCAGCAGCCATCCACCCGGAATGACCCGCGTATCGCCGCGCGCCTCCAACTTTTGCATGGGAGCCCCTGACTTCATCAGCTGCGCAAAGTGGTCCCGATGCGTCACCACCGTGGCACTCAAGTGCATCGTCCGAAACTTGTAGATATGAAAAGGGCGGCCGCCCTGGCCCACCCGCTCTTGCCGAAAAAAGATCGGTCCACGCGAGGTGAGAGCAGTGAGAATAGCCGCGAACAGGGTGCAAAGCGCGAATACCGGCAATGCGACCACACAGCAAACCAGATCAACGGCCCGCTTCCACGCGGGCAGCCGAAAGACACCCGAGCTCCCCCCCGTGGGTGGTTCGTTGTGCCGTCCATCGGCTTTCGACTCAGGCGAAGGGAGGGTGGTCATCGGGAAGAAAACTGCAGCCTCTTCATACCAGAAACGTGAGTGAACAGAAAGGGGTCAAAGAGACACTAGCCGAATGCCCCCCTTCATGAGGGATTTGCTCGTAATTTGCATCAATTGGCATGACCGGCGGGGATGGTACCACTCTCTTTGGTTAGGTTCCCGGAAGACAACCGATTTGCTTGTTACGAATGTGCGTCCAACGCCACTGACCACGGAACGTTTCACTCCGATCTGCTCGGAAACGTCGGCGTTTCTTACAGTTTAGAAGCGTGCTGCAATGGGACCTAAAATTGACGATTACCAACGGTTTTGACTAGGAACAGGTTGCAACACCTCCGCCACCATCACGGACCGTCTGGCACCATGCATGCCAACTGATAAGCCACGTTCCAACCCTTGGTCCAATAATACTATGTCCACACTCCTCCCGATCCTCGCCAGCACTGTGCCTACGACCGTTCCCGATTCAGGCTCCACGGGACTCCTCCTCGGTCTCGGCGTTCTCGCCATCGGAGCCGTGGCCCGCTTGGTTAAGAATAAGAAACGCTAAGCTTTCGATCGCTTTATACCAAGCCACCTGAACCTGACCGTTCAGGTGGCTTTTTTTGTTAGCTGCGGGTGACAAGACGATCAGCTGCTTTGCTCGTCTGCACCGGATGCTTTCCCGCCTCATCGGCTGCCGGGCGGCGACGCCGGAACGGCCACCACAGCCGCGCCCAGATTCCCGCCGGAAAATGATCGGTGAGTGGAAGTCCGCACCGCTCAGGGCCCTCCACGTCGCGCGGCCAATAGGCCGTCCGGAAGATCCAATCCCAAATCACCAGATTGACCCCGTAGTTCTGACCGGCCTTGCCGTGCAACGCCACGTCGTGATGCCACGCGTGGTACCGGGGAGAACTGATGATATAGCGCAATGGCCCCAAATCCCACCGTAAATTTGCGTGGCTCAGTTCGTGAATTACGAGCGACACCGCAATTATCGCGAAAATCACCGATGCCTCGGCCCCCAGAACGACGAGTGGCAAGTAGATGACGACCTTATAAATAATGATTTCGCCCCAGTGACCGCGAAAGGCTGCCACCAAATCCAGTTCTTCGGTGCTGTGATGGAGCTGATGCAGCCTCCACAGCAGGGGCACGCGGTGAAGCAAATGGTGGATGTTCCATTCGAGGAAATCCTTCACGACGAATACCACTGCAAATTGCGCCCAAGCCGGCCAATGTGCGATCACTTGCAGTGATTCAAGCGCGGGAATGCCAAGGCTAAAAACGGCTGCATCGAACCATGTAATGACGTGCACGGCTAACACCGCCAACATCCAGCTCACATATTGAGTATTGAATACCATCCAAAACAGATCCTGCACGAACCCGGGACGCAGGATCTCCTGCTCCCGCCGCCATGGGAACAGCCGCTCCAACGTAAACATCACGGCGGAGACCAGCAGCAGCCAGAAATAGTAGGTCAGATAAAGCGGCCTAGCAGCCTGTCGGACTTAGGCTGCCCAAGGCGTCTATAGCAGCATATATGACTTCAGATTCGGATTGAATTGAGACTATCGCCCTACAGACGGTGCTTTATTGAGACTGAGGCCTAAGTCCGACAGCCTGCTAGACGGCCGGGTTCCGAGCCCGAGGCCGCAGCCTGCCGTGACCGCTCATAAGGTCAAGTCCGCCCACCCTAACCAGCACGCCTGTATCATCGATTATTTGGGCGTCGCGCCCGTCGGGTCTTTTGCGAGGGCCCTATCGATCAGCCGGAGTCTCCTGAAAAAGCGATCCACGAATCGTCGGGAGCACGGGAGCGTGATACGCAAAACCCGGGCTGCACCCCATCTCGGGTCTCATCAACCTTTCGGGGGCTCTCTCCCACCCGCCGGTCCTGCATACAGGGGAATTCCAGCTCAGCTGCCTTTTGCACGAGCCGCAGCGAAATCACTTATCTCGGCTCGTCCCGCTCTCAGGGGCCAAACCGGAGCTGTGCCCAGATTGTACCCCTTTATTATACTGTCGCAGTCACACACATTTTTGCCTGTGCCGTCGTCGGGCTGCCAGCGGCCGGGGTCCTCGTCGCCACAACCGCACCGGCCCGGAATAAACCCGCGACGAAAAAAGGCCGGCAGATCGAGCGAATAAGACCTGCGCCCGCCCGCGATCTCGTCCTGCTCCGCAGGAATCACCCGCGACGCCGGCGTTATGAACGCCGACCACGCCGCGCCTTCAATCGAGCAGCAAATCACATAAAAGCGCGCAGCGCGGCAAAGGCTTGGCCTACTCCCGGTTCTTTCTCCGCACGCCACGTCGCCCTCACGCGATCCACATTTTCCGGTGCGGCAGGTGAATCCAGCGGTCAACTTCAGGGTCGCCCACGAGTTGCCCAGTACAAAATCGGTCCGCCGCGCGGGGTGAATTCGTTCGCGCATTGCAGCAGCGGCAGGACTGCGTTGCGCTCGTCCCATGCACCCGAAGGGCATCATCCTGCTCGATCCTTTTCCGCGGAAAATCGAACGTATTTTCAATGAGCCGACCAAGCGGCGCCTTGAGCAGCTGGGGCAGGTGATCTGGCACGACGGCACGCCCGCTTCCGCCGAGCACATCGACCGCTACCTGCCGAACACGATCGCGGTAATCGGCCAGTCGACTCTGGAAAAAGCGCACCTCGACCGCGCTCCGCACCTCAAGGCGGTGTTCAATGTCGAAAGCAATTTCCTGCCCAATATCGACTACACCGAATGCCACCGCCGCGGTATTCCTGTCCTCTCCACCGCGCCGGTCTACGCCCGTCCCGTCGCCGAGATGGTCCTCGGCATGGCCCTCTCGCTGGCACGGCGTATCCACGAAGCCGATGCCGCGGTCCGCACCGGCAGGGAGTTCAAGGGTGACAATCACGACTCCTTTCTTCTCCAGGGAAAGCCACTCGCCCTCGTCGGCTTTGGCAATCTCGGCCGCGCGTTGCTCCCGCTGCTGCGGCCTTTCTCCCGCGAGATCCTCGTGTCGGATCCCTGGATCCACCCTTCCGTCCTCCGCGAGCTGGACCTGATTCCCGCTGCACTCGATGAGTGCTTTGCCCGCGCCCGCGTGGTCTTCCTGCTGGCGGCCAATACAAGCGAGAACACCGGCCAGATCGGACAGCGCCATTTCGCGAGCATGCAGAAAGACAGCGTCGTCATCCTCGCCAGCCGCGCGGCCCTCGTAAACTTCCCGGAGCTGCTCGCCGCCGCCGCCAGCGGACACATTCGTGCCGGGATCGATGTCTGGCCCGAGGAGCCGATCCCGCCCCATGAG
>CAYVDZ010000515.1:0-4537 GCA_964450575.1 uncultured Opitutus sp. | reverse complement strand
GCATCGAACCTTCGTATCCCTCCGGATGCAGTGCCAGAGGGATCCGCGTATAGGAGATGTAGCCCACCACGAGAATCGTGAGCAGCAGCATCGTGACCGTGACCGGCCGCGTGACGGAGAAACGCGGTATGGCGGTGGTGAAGGGTTCGCGGCTCATAATGGGCAGACGGTCGGTCGGTGATGCTTATTTGCCCATCGGCACGGGCTCAGGCTGTGCTTCAGATGTGACGTCCGACTCGCCTGGGCGGGTCATGGGACGGTCGGAGGTGAATTGGAAATAGAGCGTCGGGATGACGATCAATGTGAGCACTGTGGCGGTCGTGAGGCCGACGATCACCGTAATGGCCATCGGCGCGCGAATTTCCGCGCCTTCGCCCATGCCCAAAGCCATGGGTAGAAGACCCACGATGGTGGTCGTGGCCGTCATCAGGATCGGGCGAAGGCGGGCGCGCCCGGCTTCAATGATGGCTTCCTTTTTTTCCACGCCGCGACGACGCAGTGTGTTGATATAGTCCACCAGCACGATCGCATTGTTCACAACGATGCCGACGAGGATGATGAGACCGAGAAACACCATGATCGTAACCGGAATGGCTGCGAGCCAGAGCGCGGAGACCACGCCGATCAGGGCGAGCGGTACCGTCATCATGATCAACAGCGGTTGAACGAGGGATTCGAACTGGCTGGCCATGACGATATAGACGAGGAACACCGCAAGAGCGAACGCGAGCAGAAGACTGTTGAGCGAGGTCTTCATTTCCTTGTTTTGCCCGGCCAGGTTGTACGAAAAGCCCGCTGGGTACGTGATCAGTTCCATGGCGGAAACAATGTCGCGCGACACGGAGGCGAGATCGGCCCCTTTAATGTTGGCGGTGATCAGAGCCGTTCGTTGCTGGTCGACGCGCCGGATTTGGCTCGGGCCTTCATTGACGGTGAGCTCGGCCACGGATGAAAGCGTGATCGGCACGGCGCCACTGGGATTAACGACCAACCGGCGTAACTCTTCGATGCCAAAGCGATCCTCTTCCCGCAGGCGCACCACGATGTCGATCAACTGATCCTCCTGGCGGAACTGCGTGGCGGCGCGCCCCTGCACTTTGTTGCGCACAATATCCGCGACATTGCGCAAGCTCAGGCCGTATTCGGCCAAGCGGTCGCGTTGATAGACGACTTGAATTTCAGGGTGTCCGCTTTGCAGGGTGGATCGAATGTCGACCAATCCGGGTACGGTGGAAAGCACGTCCTCCGCTTCGACACTCAGGCGCTTCAGCAGGTTGAGGTCGTGTCCGCGCACTTCGACCTCGATGGGGCTCTTGAAACTGAACAGCGCCGGATAGGAGACCTCGAGTTTCATCTCAGGAACACTCCGAAACTCGGCGCGGATCTCATCAATCAGGGCCATCTCCGCCTCCGCGTCCGATCCCTCTGTCATCCGCACGGTGATTCGCGCGGTATGCTCGCCGACATCGCTCGAGGTGCTCGCGCCTTCTTCGGCTCCGACGGTGATCGCAGTACGGGCCACGTTCGATTGATCCCGCACTCTGGTGTCAATGCGCTCGGCGATCTCGCCCGTGCGCTCGATCGGCGTGCCGATCGGCAGGGAAATATCAAGGTTGAATTCGCCTTGATGGACTTGAGGAATCAAGTCGCTGCCGAGACGCGGCAGAATGAGAAACACACAGATTGCCATTGCTGTCGCCGCTCCGCCGAGGACGGCAAAGCGATGACGCAGGGTGGCGACGAGAATTCCGGGATAATTCCGTTGCGCGGCCGAGTTGCCTCGTTCGAACGCATCCAGCGCCACGTTGGCGACGGGGCTGATCACCAAACCCAACGCGCGGAAGGTGCCGATCAGGAATTGGACCACGACCAACGCCGAGGTTTGCAGAATCGATCCCACCAAACGGAGCGTTACTTCCACCACGAACCGGCCGACGACAAAGACAAACGGGATCACGCCGGGCACCAAAACTCCGGCTACGAGCCACCAGGGTTGTCCGAGCAACCATTTCCGCAGTCCTGCGTACCACGGTGCCTCCGGCATCGCGGCGCCGCCGAATCCCGGGTTGAAGCCGGCTGAACTTCCCAGCGAAGCCGTGCCGGTTGTCGCCCACACTCCCTGATTTCGGGCAATGAGAAATGCCGCCACCGCGACGGCTGGAATCGCCAGTAACCCGATCCAGCGCCATGGACGTGCGGCGAACCAACGAGCAAGGGCCGAGATGTCTTGTCCGAAACGCGTTGCCGCGGTGAAGGCCAGCATTCCGGGCCAGACGCGCACGCTTTGCAGCGGTCCCAAATGGTCGGCGTTGGCCCAAGTGGCAAAACGCGACCAGAGCCGCGGCTGGCGCCCGACCAAATCGACCCACAACCACAAAGGCGCCAGCGCAAAGGCGAGCAGGACGAACGTTGCCTTGATCGCAACCGCGAGAATCAGCCCGAGGCCCCAAAAAATGCGAACGAGGACGATCCCGCTTAGTCGCAACGAATGAGCGATGCGGCTGCCGCGGACGTGAGCGGGGAATTGCAGAAATCCACTACTGCGCAACGTACTGGCCAGCACCGGCGCCCCGCCTTGGGCGCCGCTAAGCGCGACCGTGGCGCCGGCGGCTTTCCCCGCCAGCATCGGGATCAGATAGAGCGCGGCGACCAATGAGGCGAGTTGCGAGAAGACGACGGCCAAGGCCATGTCGCCGAACACCTGGCCGGCCACGCCCTCCACAAATACGATGGGAAAAAAGACGGCGACCGTCGTCAGGGTGGAGGCGATGACCGGGGCGGCCACTTCACTCGTTCCACGGACGACGGCGGTAACGGGGTCATCCCCCTCCTCCCGGCAGCGGAAGATGCTCTCGAGTACCACGATCGCGTTGTCGACCAGATTGCCCACGCCGAGAGCGAGGCCACCGAGGGAGATGATATTGAGCGTAACGCCCGACATATGCATCGGGGCGAACGTCGCCAGGATCGAAATCGGGATACAGAGACTTACGATGATCGTCTGCGTAAGGTTGCGCAGGAAAAGAAACAGCACCGCGATCGCAATCAGGCCGCCGAAAAGTGCATTTGACTGCACCTCGTTGATCGAGTTGCGAATGAACACGGATTGGTCTGACAGCACCTGCAACGTGGTATTTGCCGGAAGCTGATAACCGAGAAAATCCGTTAGCTTGCGGTGATTGACCAAAGTTTGGGCCGAAGTGCGCGAGGCGAGCTGTTGGGCCATCGCCAGTTCTGCCGGGGACGACTGTTTTTTGCCGCGGCTCGTCTTCCCCGTTTTGCCGCGCACCGTCTCTGGTGCGGGCTGAACGGGTTTGCCGGCAATGTAGGCTCGTTGCTCCGCGGTTCCAAAGATCGCCTCTTTGACCGCGGCGGCGACCACCAGCACGTTGGCGTCGGCTTCCTTGTAGACTTCGACCTCGACGCTCTCCTGCCCATTTACCCGCGTGATGACGGTGCGGTCCTCATGAAAACGCGAGACGGTCGCGATGTCGCTCAAGCGGATATCGACATTATTCTGCCGCCCGATGATCAGCGTGCCGATCTCGTCCATCGAGCGAAACTCATTCAAGGTCCGGATCACGTACTCGGTTTGTCCTTCCCGCAGATTGCCGCCGGACATATTGACATTGCCCTGCTGCAGTCGGCTGGCGATCTGGCTGATATCGAGCCGAAGCGTGGCGAGCTTGCTCTCGTCGAGCGCCACAAGAAACTGTTCCTCAAGGCCGCCTTTGATCTGAATCGCCGCAACTCCGGGGATCGCTTCGAGCTTACGCTTCACCTCGTGATCCGCGAGATGGCGCAGATCGTAGAGGGATTGCGGGCCGGCCAGACCAAGCCGGAGAATGGGATCCAGCGAAGGGTCGAAATGCAGCAGGAGCGGCCGCTGCGCCCCTTCCGGGAACCGGATCCGGTCAATTTTTTCGCGGACCTCCTGCGCCACGAGGTCCATGTCAGTCTTCCACTGAAACTCGAGTGTCACATCCGACTGCCCCGCCTTCGAAACGGAGCTAATGGAAACGAGCTTGGGAATGATGCCCAACTGTTGTTCCAGTGGACGCGAGATAATGTTCTCAATCTCTTCCGGGGCCGTCCCGGGATAGGTGGTTCGCACCGTGAGCGCCGGATAGCTCATGTCGGGCATGAGCGTCAGCGCGAGGCGCTGGTACGAGACGAACCCAAACACGCCGACGGCGATCGTCACCATCAAAATGGCAACGGGTCGCTGCACGACCAAGGCGTAGTGGGAATCGCTGATGCGAAAATTTTTCGGACGAGTGCTCAAGACGAAGAAGGAAAAGCCGTGATCGCACGCCGGTTACACCGGACGGTGGAGTCGGAAAAGAATGGGCGGGTGGCTGCGCAACGACGGAAACCGGAAAAGGGCGGGAGCGACCCTGCCCGGTGCATGGCGTTTAGCGCCACCTGAAGGGGCCGGAGGAGCAGAAGACGGGACGACCGGCAGGGCACGGTGCGGGCAGGACCATCACACGCCAGGCTTGGCCGCCGCCTCGCGCGGAGCGGTGGTGGCCTGAGC
>CAYVDZ010000514.1:0-4544 GCA_964450575.1 uncultured Opitutus sp. | reverse complement strand
GGGCCACGCGTCGCTTTTGGGCAAATTGAGGGAGTGGAGTAGAGAGGGGCATCAGGGATAGTGACGAGATAGCCGTAGAAATCTGTTACGACCCGGCGAAGATTTTTCGGACGAGCAAGCGAGGCGTGACGGATCGCGGCTTTATCAAGGCAGGAAACGGAGAGGGGCCGCAGCGCTGTGATTTCGAGATTCGTGATGCCGAGATTGGAGTTGCCTTACTTTCGGTTGGAGGCGAAAGGCTCGGACCTGTTTTGGCTGACCCCGCCTTGAATCCGTCGACGTGCCATCGCGCGCCCACCTCCGAAGAACACCGCTGGTTCTCCGAGGAGGTGCATGTGCACGAGCTGTCGCTACGAGCGTATCTGCGCACGCAGTTTCCGTTTGCGCCGGATTTGGACGATGTGGTTCAGGAGTCGTTTCTCCGACTTTGGCGGGTGCGCATGGGGCAGCCGGTGCGTTATGCGAAGTCTCTATTGTTCAAGGTGGCGCGGCACCTCGTGATCGACCTGGCGCGACGAAATCAGATTTCTCCGATTAACCCTGTGCCGGATTTGGCCGCTTTGCCCGTCATGGATGATGGCAGGCCGGGGCCCGCTGAGGCTGCGTGCAAACGCGATGAAGTCGTCTTGCTCGCCGCGGCCATCGACTCCCTGCCAACCCGTTGTCGTGAAATCCTCATCCTCCGGAAACTCCGTGGCGTACCGCAAAAGGAGATCGCGGCCCAGCTTGGCCTTTCGGAACAAACCGTGCAGGTGCAGGTATCCCGCGGTGTGCGCCGTTGCGAAGAGTTTTTGAAAGCACATGGAGTTCAGCCCTGACCGACTCATGAGACGTCTTACCCCTTTCAATCGCGATCGCGCCGCGGCGGATTCCCCGCCGATCCCTTCGGCGATCCGCGCCGCGGCGGCCGATTGGGTCGCCCGCCGCGACGCCGGGCTGTCAGCGTGCGAGCAACGTAAGTATTCCGCCTGGCTCGACGGGAGCCCGGCGCATCGCATGGCCGTGGAGGGACTCGATTTCGCGTGGAAGATGTTGGACCGTCCGTTGTCCACCGGATCGGTCGAGGCCGTTCTGGGTGAAATCGCCCACCGTGCCCGGCAAAGACGCCAGCGGCGTACATTGGCGTTTGGAGTGGTCTCGCTCGTATTACTGGTGGGGGCTGGCCTCGGCTGGCAGGCTCTCCGTCCGCCGTCCGATCCGGGATCACCCGCAGTGGCCTCGGCGGTCGTTCTGTTACCGTCAATCCAATCGCTGCCTGATGGGTCGTTGGCTGAGTTGCGCGATGGGGCCGAGATCACGGTCGAATTTACTGAGACCCAGCGTCGGGTTGTCTTACGGCGCGGCGAAGTTTATTTCAAAGTAGCGAAGAATCCGGACCGACCCTTCATTGTTGCGGCTGGAGGAGTGGAAGTGCGCGCCGTTGGCACGGCCTTCTCGGTTGATTTTGGGATAAGTGCCGTCGACGTGTTAGTCACCGAAGGCAAGGTGGCGGTCGTGGCTCCGCGGCCAACCGCGCAGATCGGCACGTACAGCGTGGAGCCTCTCCTGGTCGCTGCCGGCCACGGCACCACCGTGCGGACATCGGTTCAAACCGCCGCGCCGGAGCTTCTCGCCGTGGCCGCCTCTGATCTTCAGGCCCGGCTCGCCTGGCGGAGTGCGCGCCTGGAATTCTCGGGCACGCCGCTGATCGAAGCAGTCGCGCTACTCAACCAGCACAATCACGTCCAGTTCACGATCGAGGATCCCGATTTGGCGCGCACGCGGGTGAGTGGAGTTTTCCGCGCGGTCAACACGGATGCCTTCGTCCGCCTGCTCGAATCCAGTTTCGGAGTCCAATCCGAGCGTCGCGGTGCCGATGAGATCGTCCTCCGACGCAAGCCGTAAGCCCATTCCGCGCGGCAATCGCCCGAAATCCCTTGTTCCTTGAAAAGGGATCCAGCGGTTCGACCGGAACGTTGCCTTCGCGGTTGAAGTGTTTCTCGCAGAATCGAGTTCACCTTTACCCAACGGAGGTACGGGGACCGATCACGATTTAGTCTTTATTCCAAGCGGTGCGCCCCCACGCTTTCTCCTCCGTTGTATCCAAATTGTCGCTACGTTAACCGCACCTTGAAACCGCGGCGCGGTGCCGGTAGCGGTGGTACGCGGCGCAGGCCCCTTCACTGGAAACCATGGGGGCGCCGAGCGGGTGTTCCGGATGGCAACGCGTACCGAAGGCCGGACCGTCGACGGGTTCCTTCAAGTCGCGCATAATGGCGCCGCTGATACACTCGCCGGCATCGACCACGGGCGCTGCCTGCAGGCCGAACTTTTTTGGCGCATCATACGCCGCGAATTCCGGGCGCAATCCAAGCCCGCTGCCGGGGATTGGTCCCAGTCCGCGCCAGTTGCGATCTTCGACTGCCAAGGTCTGTTCCACGACGGCTCGGGCGTGGAGATTGCCTTCGGGGCGGACGGCTCGCGTATAGGCGTTTTCCAGTTCGGCGCGGCCGTCCTCCAATTGTTGTACGCAACGGAGAAGTCCTTCCAAAATGTCCACCGGTTCAAAGCCGGTCACCACAATCGGCACGCCAAACTCGCGGGCGATCGGGCCGTACTCATGATCGTGCAAACGTGGCCGGCCGCGAGGAAGCCCTGCACGAGGTTGTCAGGCGAGCCCAGGATGGCGCGCATCGAAGGTGGCACGAGCACAGGCGAGACGAGTAACGAAAAGTTGGTGAGCCCGTCACGCGCGGCGCGAAGCACCGACATCGCATTCGCAGGCGCTGTGGTCTCGAAGCCCACGGGGCCAGACGCACGGGGTCAGTCCGTGAATCGTGAGGGCCATCCCTTCCTTTCTTCCACTCCATACTGTCGGGAAGGCATACACGATTCACAATTCACGGACTGACCCCGTCGGATCGACCCCCGTCGGATCGACCCGGTCCCACGCATCGCCGCCGACGAGCCCGCCCTCCTGATCGAGCCACACCTCGACTCCCGCGGCGCGGAGCCCAGCGCCCAGTCGAAGGGCCGCCCCGGCGTCCTGCGACGCGTCGGAGAGAAAGACGGCTTGGGGTGCGGGTTTAAACACAGCGAGAGGGGCGAAGGGGAAAACGTTCCACGGTTTCAGCCCTTGGGGCGATGCCCAATCACGTCGGGAAACTTGCCGAAATCCTCATCAAACGACGCGACGGCTTCACCGGTCTCGACCGCGGTCGCCGCCAGCCAGGCATCGCCGAAGTCCACGTTGGCCGAGCGCACGCGACCGAAGGCATCAAGCAAGCGCTGCTCCTCCGCGACTTCGACCACGCCACTTCGCACGAGCTGATCCAGCAAGGAGGCGATCTCGGCGCGGGGCAGCTTGTAGGATGCGCGCAAGGCGTAGAAGATTTCCGCGACGGTCATGGCGGCCAGGACCAGCGTCACCTTGCCCTCGTTCGCCTCGTGGATGAGGCGTCGCGCCGCCGGCGACTGCCTGGGGTCGTCGTCACGCAGGAAGCGCAGCACGACGTTGGCGTCGAGGTGCAGCCGCTTCATTTCGCGCGATCGCCCCGGCCCATCAATTCCCGTGCCCGCGTCTTTTCTGCGGGATCGCGCTTGATGGCTGAGCGCGCCGCGCCAAACAGCCCCATGATATCCGGCGCGGGGCGCACGCGCACGGAGCCGTCGGGATTGGCTTCCCAGATCAGCTCGTCGCTTTGCCAGGCCCGACGAAACTCAATCGGAACGGTCGTTTGTCCCTTACTCGTGATAAATGTTCTTACCATGCGCTCAAAGTAAGGAATTGAGCGGGCGTGTCAATGGGCGGCGGGGGCGCTCAGGGGGGCGCAGCGAGGTCCTGCCCGCTCTCCGGGGCGACAGCCTCGTCCACGGCTTTGCTCACTACAACAGCCACCTCTTCCGGTCTTCCCGGAATTTCTCCCCGGCCGCGCGCCACGCGGCGACGATTTCGACGGCGGACTGGCCGGCTGGTGCGGAGAGGCGCGTGGCGTCGGTGCCGTTGACCTCGTCGAACCTGGCGATTTTCCCGGCGGAGTTTTTCAGTCTAGAAAACGCAGTTGGATCCACAGATTTCACCGATCGACCCAGATCACGCAGGCATTCTGCATTTCGGGCACTTCACCTGGCGGGTGAATGGCAGTCAGGTGCTCCCTGATCTGCAATTCCCTGTTTTCGTGTTATCGGTGTCATCCGTGGTTAATCTGAACGACCGAATTTAGGTGTGCCACCGCCCCACTTCGCGACATGACCCCGTCTCGGTCCCCCAACGCGGGAAGCACCGCACCGCCGAATTTCATGGAATAAACTCCAACGGCGGCCTTCTCATCTCTCCAATCTCCGGTCCCCACCCATGAAGAAAAATATCCTGATGCTCCTCGGCTTCGCCGCCGTCTTTGCCCTCGGCACCGCGTGCTTCACGCCTTCCGCCAAGCCCGATCCTTCCGTGCCCGCGCCCGCCCCGGCCCCCGCGCCGGCCAAACCGTAAGCCGCACACATGGCGCAGATCCGACAGGACGATACCGAGACCCGCTCGGTGCTGGCAGCGGCGTGGGCGCGCCTGC
>CAYVDZ010000513.1:0-4545 GCA_964450575.1 uncultured Opitutus sp. | reverse complement strand
AGGTCGTCGGCAACCGCGGAAACGATACGATTCGGGATCCGAACAATCCCGCGGTCGCGATCGACGATCCGACGGTTGATGCCAGCACCCCCTTGTTCGCACCTTCCTATTACAAGGCGATCGCCAGTTTGTCTTACACCTTCAAGCTCCGCGACTCCCGTACGCTCCAGCTCGATTTCAACATCGACAACCTGTTCGATTATCGGAAACCCGTTTACATCAACGGCGGTTTGGGAAATCAGTCGGAAACCTATAGCGCTCCCCGCATCGGCGAAGACGTTTCGTCGCCGGCGCGCCGGACCGTTCCCGGGCAGTACACCTACCTCACGCCCCGGAATTTCAGCATCTCGGCCAAATTGAACTTCTAACGCTGGTTAGTTGCCTCGGGCGAGGTTTCCAGAGTACCTTCGCACCACCTGATAGTTGTAATCCCCGAGGGAGACTGCGGATCATCCGCATCTCTCCCTCCATTCTTTTTTAAATCATGAAATCGCATCTCGCCACCCGACCAGACGCCCCCTTCGTCGCAACCCGTCGTCCGCTTTCCCGCCGCCGGTTTCTTCAGGGCGCTGGCATCGCGTTGTCGCTGCCGTTCCTCGACTCGATGATCCCTTCGTTTGCACGCGCGCAAAGTGCCTCATCACCGCTCGCGCCAGGAGCCAAGCCGCGCCGCATGCTCGGCATCTGCAACAATCTCGGTCTCCTGCCGGACTTGTTCTTCCCCACCGGGAGCGGCCGCGACTACAAAGCCTCGCCCTACCTCGAGGTCCTGCAGCCGCATCGAAACGATTTCAGCGTCTTCAGCGGAGTGTCCCATCCGAATGTCGACGGCGGTCATCCGGCCGACATCTGTTTCCTCACGGCCGCGCCGCACCCGGGCAGCAGCTCTTTCCGGAATACCATTTCCCTCGACCAGCATATCGCCGAGCGGATCGGCATTCTCACCCGGTTCCCCTCCCTCACCCTCGGCGTCAACACTCGCTCCCGGAGTCTTTCCTGGACGGGCACCGGCGTTGCGATTCCGCCCGAGGACAAGGCGGCGGAGGTTTTCAAGCAGCTTTTCCTGCAGGGCACCCCCGAACAGGTGGCCGCCCAGATCCGTCGACTGGATACCGGTCGCAGCATTCTTGATACGATCGCAGGCCAAGCCAAGGATCTGCAGCGCAGCGTTACCGCCCGGGATCGCGACCGGCTCGATCAGTATTTTACGAGCGTCCGCGATTTGGAAAACCGGCTGCAAGCCTCGCGCGGCTGGGAGGGCAAACCCAAGCCCGTGGTCAATGCGCCTGTGCCGGTCGACCCCGCCTCGCCGGCGGCGTACATGGAGAAAGTGAAGATCATGTATGATCTCGCGCGACTTTCCTTTGAGACGGATTCGACCCGCTCGATCACGCTCATGCTGGACAGCGTCTCCACACCAGTCCTGGAGATTCCGGATGCGACCATCACCGATGGCTATCACAACCTTTCCCATCACGGCCGTTCCGAGGACAAGCGTTCGCAGCTCAAGACCATCGACCAACTGCACATGAAGCTGCTCGGTGAACTCATTGCCGATCTCAAGGCCGTGAAGGACGGCGAGGACTCGCTGCTCGATCGCACGATGGTGCTTTACGGCTCCAACTTCGGCGACGCCAACCAGCACACCTGTTTCAACATGCCCACGATCCTCGCGGGCGGCGGCTTCAAGCACGGTCAGCATCTTGCCTTCAGCACCACCCAGAACTATCCGCTGCCGAACTTGTTTGTTTCAATGCTGCAACGGATGGGCATCGACGAAGGCAAGTTCGCGTCTGCCACCGGCACCATGCGCGGACTTGATCTGGCATGAGCGCAAATCCGACCCGAAAGAGACGCGTCGGCGCCGCTGCCCGAACAGCGCTCCAGAGACGAGCCCAACTCGTGAGCGCCTTCGCGCTCGCCTGGATCCCATGCGGCTTGAACGCCGCCACGCCCTCACCCCTCACCGCGCAAACCGCGGCGTTCATCGATCAGAACTGCGCCAGCTGTCACAACGATGTGGACAAGGAGGCAGGCCTCGACCTCACGCAGTTTACATTTGATCCGAACGACTCCGACAATCTGCTCAAGTGGGTCCGCATTCACGATCGCGTGAAAGGTGGCGAGATGCCCCCGAGCGAAAAGAAGCGGCCCGGACCCACGGAGATGGAAGGTTTTCTGGGCGGCATTGCGCGTTCAGTCGTTACCTACGAACACGAGACCTCTGAGCGCGAGGGACGCGCGACCCGTCGCCGGCTGAACGGCTACGAATACGAGAACGCCCTCCGTGATCTCTTCAACACCCCATGGTTGCAGATCAAAGATCAGTTTCCCCAGGACGGTGAAGCGCATCGCTTCAACAAAATCGGTCAAGCACTCGATGTGTCCCACGTGCACATGGCCCGCTACTTGAGCGCGGCGGATTATGCGATGCGCGAGGTGCTCAGCGTGCAACTCACGCAGCCACCGACAACCCTCGTCCGCCACTACGCCCGCGACCAGCGTACGCTCACGACCAAGTTCACGCCCAACATTTTCAATTCGTCGCCGGATCGGATGACGTATCCGGTCCTCGGTTGGACAGCACAGCCTGACGTGCGCTTTCTCCGCCAGCCCCTCACCGTGGGTGAATCCGACCCGGCCACGCGCGATCTCGAGGCGGTCGGCTGGGTCTCGAGTAACTACGTCACCGGGTTCACTTATCGTTGGGATCAATTCCGCGCGCCAGTCGCTGGTCGCTATCGCGTTAAGTTCAGCGGCTATACCCTTTGGACCGCGCCCGGCGGCGTACAGATCGGTTTCAAGAACGAGCAGGATAAAACCGGCACGCCGCGGCCACCCAATCCCAAGGTCCCCGATTACGACCAGATCTCCCGCGGCCGCACACAGGAGCCCATCCTGGTATATACCCGCAACGGCATCGCGAATCGTCGCGTAGGCGAATTCGACCTCACGCCAGAACCGGGAGTCTATGATTTGGGCGAGGTCTGGCTCCTGAGCAATGAAACCCTCGTGCCTGACGCTTCCCGGTTCTACCGCTCCCGCCCGACCAATTTCCGCAATCCTCTCATGACGCCCGAGGGCGCGCCAAGTGTGGCGTTTCGCTGGATGGAAGTCGAAGGCCCGCTCTATGATGAAAAGACCACGGCCGGCTACCGGCTCCTTTTCGGCGACCTCCCGCTCCAGCAGATGGCGGCCGGGAGCCCTGGCGCCGTGCCGGTTCCCGTCGTCGCTTCCAATGACCCACCTGAAGCGGGACGCCGGGCCGGGCAACGGGTTATCCCGATTGTTGATGTGCCGGTCGAGGTCGTGTCGTCACAACCCAGTGCGGATGCGAAACGCCTGCTGAGCGGATTTGTCGCGCGCGCTTATCGGCGGCCGACCACGTCCGCCGACGCGGCACCGTTTATTGCGCTGTATGAAGACCGGCGCCGCGCGGGGTTGAGCTTCACCGAGGCTATGATCGCCAGCTATACCGCCGTGTTGGCATCGCCCAGTTTCGTTTTTGTCGACGATCGTCCGGGTCGCCTCGATGATTATGCGTTGGCTTCACGGCTGTCCCTTTTCCTCTGGAACTCCACTCCGGATGAAGCCCTGCGTGCTCGCGCCGCCCGCGGCGAACTGGCTCGTCCTGAAGTGCTCCGCGCCGAGACGGAACGTCTGCTCAACGACCCGAAAGCGCGCCGCTTTGTTAACGCCTTTCTCGATTACTGGGTCGACCTCCGCAAAACCGAAGACACCACGCCCTCGACCACATTATATAACGACTACTATCTCGATGACTCGCTGACCGAGGCCGCGCAGCTGGAAACTCAGCTGTATTTCCAGGAGATGGTGCAGCAGAACCTGCCTGCACGCGTCATCATTGATTCCGACTTCACGTTCGTGAACGAACGACTCGCCCGGCATTACGATCTCGCAGGAGTGGAAGGCGCCAAAATGCGACGGGTGAAACTCCCGGCCGAAAGCCCCCGCGGCGGATTCATGACGCAGGCGAGCGTGCTGAAGGTTACCGCGAACGGCACCACCACCTCACCCGTGCTACGGGGCTACTGGATTCTCGAACGTATTCTTGGCCAACAGATCCCACCGCCACCTCCGGTTGCCGCGGTTGAGCCCGACATCCGGGGCGCCGTGACGATCCGCCAACAACTGGAAAAGCATCGCGACGATGCGAGCTGCGCGTCGTGTCACAGCAAGATGGACCCACCGGGCTTTGCACTTGAGAGCTTCGATGTCTTCGGCGGCTGGCGCGACCGTTATCGCGGCGTCGCTGACGACAAGCCAGGAGAACCCGGGCTGGGCAAGAACGGGCATCCGTTCGCATTTCACTATGGCCTGCCCGTCGATTCGGCAGGCGAGCTTCCCGATGGGCGTCCTTTCCAGGATATCCGCGAATTCAAGCGCCTCTTGCTTGGCGAGGAAACCATGATCGCGCGCAACCTGGTGCAGCAACTCGTCGTTTACTCGACCGGTGCGCCGGTGCGTTTCACTGACCGGCCTCAGGTCGACCGACTCGTCGAAAAGACCCGCGCCGACGCCTTT
>CAYVDZ010000512.1:1850-4553 GCA_964450575.1 uncultured Opitutus sp. | reverse complement strand
GCCTTGGGCGGAAACGGCCACTCCGGCCAAGGCACCGTCTTGCTGCCACGACGAACGACGGCGGCACCGCTGACCATCGGCGGGACAATCATCCGGGAGTTTCCCACGATGGCCCGACAGGCACTCGCCTGGTCGCAGCAGGTCGAGCGCTTCGAGGATCCGAAGATCAACCTCGAACTGGCTCCGTCGGAATCCGGCGCAACCTCGATCAACGTGACGCTCCTCGCGCGCGCCGCCCGCCTGGACCAGCCGGCGGCGGTGCAAGTGACCGCCTTGCGGGCCAGCACGCGAGTGCTGCTCCTGGAGAATGCGCCAACGACCTGGATCGAAGTCAGCGCCGCCGAAATCAAGATGGGGAACGACGTCGCCATATACCGGATACATGCGAATGTTTACGGACGACTGCAGTCGAATGGTCTGAGATTCGACATGCGCGAAATCGCGCTCACGGCGGACGCCGTGCGAGCGGCCGGCATTCCGCTGAGCGGCATTTCCGCCCAGCTGTTTCCCCGACCGTATCCGTTTTTTGAAGTCATCGCGACCGCCAACCTCTTCGACAAGCCCCTCAGCGTGAGCGGCCAAACCGACCTGCTGGCCGGCACCGCGAACGTCATGGCGCAAGGCGACCTGTCGCCGCGGATCCTCGATGCGTTGAGCGAACGACTGGAGGTCCGAGTGCAACGCTTCTTCGATTTCGAGAGCCTGGCGATCGACCGGGCGGAAGTCCGTTTCGGCGAAAAATGGGCGTTCGAGAAACTCCTCGCGAGCGTGCGCGTGGATGGCATCAACGCCTTTGGGGTTCGCATGACAGATGGTATGGCGGTGGTCGAACTCGACCCGCAGCGCTTCTATGCGCCGGAAGCCTTTGCCCGCGTCGGGGACAACTTTGCCAGCGGTTCCTACGAGCAGAACTTTTCCACCCTGGAGTTTCGTTTCCTCCTCGCCGGCCAGCTGCGTCCGCTGGCGATTTCACCCTGGTTTCGCGAATGGTGGCCGAATTTTTTCCAACAACTCGAATTCCCCACCGCACCTCCCGAGGCAAGTGTCGACGTGCGGGGCTTCTGGAAGGAAGGCCACCGGACCTCGGTGTTTGTCCAAGCCGACGCGCTCAAGCCGATTATCCGCGGAGCAGACTTCGACCGCGTGCGCACGCGGCTTTTCATTCGACCGGGATTTATCGATGGACTCGATGTCATGGGCTTCCGCCCCGAAGGCGACGTCCGCGGCCGGTTCACGTACGTGATTGATCGGGATGCATCCAAATGGCGGTCCTTGGACCTCGCACTCGACTCGAATGTCGATCTCGCGATCGCGTCGAAAATCGTGGGTCCGATGCTGATTCCCGTGTTGAAGCCGTTTCAGCTCACGGCTGTTCCCCGCCTCACGGTGGCGGGCCGTTTCACGGGACCCGGGGCGCCGGAAGGCATCCACCGCAAGGTCCAAGTCGATGCGCGAACGGTGGGTGGATTTCGCTTCTATAATTTTCCCCTGCAGGACGTGTCGTTTCGCGCCACGCTCGATGATGACGACCTCACGGTGGAAGAGATCGAGGCGGTTTTCGCGGGCGGCGCATCCGCGGGTCGCGCGCAGGTTATGGGCCTCAGCAACGAGCGCCGGCTGGGCTTCGACGTGCAAGTCCGCGATGCCAGTCTCGGTCAGGCGGCTGCAACCCTTCAGGCCTTTCTTGCCCAGCAGAAGGGCCAACTGGCTCCACCGGTCGGAAAATTCGTCCAGGAAAAGGCGAACGTGCGACTCGACTTCGCCGCTTCGGCCGAGGGTCGCTATAACGACCCCTTCAGTTTCCACGGCGCGGGCAACGCCACGTTGCAGGGTGCGGAACTCGGCGAAGTTTCTCTCCTTGGGGCCCTCTCGGAGCTCCTGAGCTTCACCACGCTACGCTTTAACACAGCTCAGACCAACTTCCGAATCGATGGGGCTAAACTCGTGTTTTCCGAAGTTAAACTCCAAGGTGCGAACGCGGCGATCGATGCGCGCGGCACATACGCCTTGGACCGCCGGGACCTGGACTTCAACGCGAAGCTCTTCCCGTTTCAGGAAAGTGAAAACGTCTTCAAGTCCGTGGTCGGCGCAGTGCTGAGTCCGCTTTCGAATGTCTTCGAGGTGAAGCTCTCCGGGTCACTCGATAAACCCGAATGGGCTCTGCTGCTCGGGCCGACGAATTTCCTGCGTTCCCTGGCTTCCGACGCGCTCGAAGGAAAGGGTCTTCCGGCCGCTGATCCGGCGGCAACCACCCCACCGACGCCGGCGAATTCCGCTCCTCCCGATTCCACCGCACCCGCTCCGGCACCCGGTTCAAGCGCACCCGAGCCGCCCGTCAACCGCTCAACAGGCGAAGCCACGGTTCGCTTCAACGTGCCTTCAGCTTCGGTCCCCTAACGCTTGCTCTGGCCGCTGCTCAAGACGACCAATGCGGGACGACCAATGGGGTCAGGCCGTTGTTTGTTGATTTTAGCAGTTGCGATGTGTGCTGCGGGTATTTCGAGAAAGTGAAGGTGGCCATAAATTTAATAACATCCTATTCTCTATCGTTTAACACGTAATCGATCACGGCAATTTTTGGCGAAATCCTACTCCAATCCAGGACTGGGCGAGCCAGAGTCTCCTCACTGACATCGCTCGTAGCCGACTCGATTAACCTCCCCAAAAATCAACAAACAACGGCCTGACCCCGTTCGAATCGCC
>CAYVDZ010000512.1:0-1750 GCA_964450575.1 uncultured Opitutus sp. | reverse complement strand
CCGTTCGAATCGCCCCTGGCTTTTTCCTCGCCACGGGTCGTGGGTATCGACTTCGCGCGCAGGGCGCCGACCCCGGATGAGCTGGAGCGGATCGAGGTCTATAGATGCGCCGGGGCGCCCGGGTGAGTCAATCCGACGGGCTCTGGCTGAAACATGCCACACGCTCATCACCTCACGCAGCCGGCGACCGGTGCATGTTTCAGCCTGACCTTGGCCGCCAGGGCCGCTGACGATTGGCAAAAGAAGAAGGCAGGAGGATGAGTCCCTTCTTCTGCCATCATTCTTCTGCCATTTTTCGATGATCCGGGTGTAGGCCGCAACGGCCCCGGCGAAGTCCC
This sequence comes from uncultured Opitutus sp., assembly GCA_964450575.1. Lineage (GTDB taxonomy): Bacteria > Verrucomicrobiota > Verrucomicrobiia > Opitutales > Opitutaceae > ER46. The sequence continues at coordinate 1,412 of CAYVDZ010000512.1, read as the reverse complement.
GCCGGCTCATTTTGTCCCGCCCTTCGGTCATCGAAACCGGCCATCACTGGCTCGTGGCAATCTGCCTCGATCGGTTCTGCACGGTATGAGCGGTCATCATGAACTCCGGCGAAACATCCAGATCGAATCCGATGCCCACCCCTAGTTCGCCCTGCGGCAGTCTTGCACGCTTTAGACGTAGCTCGAAGCCCGCGTAAATGGCGTCCCAGCGGGAGAATGCCTTGGCCACGTCGGGCCGGAATTGCGGGGTGGCTTCGTAGGCCAAGAGCTGATCGTCGGCCCGAAACACGACCGAGATCTCCCCGCGGCGGGTCGTCTCATTGGGCCGGAACGCCCAGCCGCGCACGCGGATTTCGACCAGGTCGATCACGACGTCCTCGATGAAATAGGAGGCGTTGCTAATCTCGGCCGGTTCCCCCACTGGAACGGGGCGGGGCCGGGCGAAAGGCAGGGCGGTTTGGGGCAAACGGTAGATGCCGCGCTCCCCGGTGGCGCGGATGAGCGCGTCGGCGCGCTCAGGATCGGGATAGGGGGCGACCAGGGCGTGGGCAAACGTGCCGTGCTCCCGCCATTCCCACACGGTATTTTCGGCCGCCGCCGCGAAGATGCGACCGGAATTCTCCTCGGTGAGATTGGCGGCGAGATTGAAGCTCGCGAGGGCGCCCAAAATCGGGGCCGGCCACCACGCGACGCGCGGCTGCCGGGTGAGGAGGCGCTCCAGCAGGAGCCAGATCAGCAGGCCCCACGCGACTGAGCTGAGAATCACGTAGCGCGACGCCACGGGCGCCCACTCGTTCGAAAGGAGAGCGCGGCCCCATGCAATCATTGCCATCGCGGCGACACACCAGCCGATGATCGCGAAAGCGAAGCCTTCGCGCGAAGTGGCGCCCCGCATGGCCGCGAACCCGGCGCCGACCAGGAAGAGCCCGCCCAGCCACGGCGCCAAGGCATGATCGCCGATGGCCGCTGAACTGCCCACGAGGCGCAGCGCGTAGACCGCGACGGCGAGCAGATCCGAGATACCCGGCATCGGGTGGCCGGGATTGAGCGCGAAGCCGGCGAAAAACGTCGCCAGCGTCACCGCGCCGGCTGCGCTCCAAGCCCAGGCCGCTCGCCGCCGGCGTTGCAACGCGAGCAGCACCAGACCGACCGGCCAGACCAGCAGTCCATGCGCGAGCGAATAGCTGGCCAGAAACGCGGCCGCGGCCGCGACCAGCAGACCGCCGCGGCTGCCCGCCGCCAGCGCCCCGAATGCCGTGACCGCCACCAGCACGACGAAAAAATGATCGATGGATGAGCCGGCCCAAAAGAGGCTCTCGTGGTGTTGCAGGTGAAAGACCGCCAGGCCGAACACCGCCGCGAGCCGCAGTCGCGCCGGACCTGATTGCTCCCGGGCCAGCAGCACGCCGAAG
>CAYVDZ010000511.1:898-4553 GCA_964450575.1 uncultured Opitutus sp. | reverse complement strand
ACGCAGGAGCGTGCGACCGTCCAGCGTGCTCGTGGGCATCACATTCAGCACCACCTCTCCCGTGGCGGTGAACTTGATGGCGTTGCCCAGTAGGTTAAGTACGATCTGCCGGAGACGAACAGGGTCGCCTCGAACTCGCAACGGTGCCGCCGAATCGATGTGCATGACCAACTCGAGGTGCTTGCGAGCGGCTGCGTCCGCGTGCAAGTCGATCGCAAGTTCCAACTGTTCGGCGAGATCAAAGTCCACGGCTTCGAGCTCGAGCCGACCGGCTTCGATCTTTGAGAAATCGAGGATGTCGTTGATGATGGTGAGCAAGGCCTCGCTGCTATGACAAAGGGTCTCGGCGAGATCGCGTTGTTCGGCCGAAAGCGGGGATGACAAAAGTAAGTTGGCCATTCCGATGACGCCGTTCATCGGCGTCCGAATCTCATGGCTCATGTTGGCGAGGAAAGCGCTTTTCGCCAGATCGGCGCTGACCGCCGCGTTCTTGGCGCGCTTCAGATCGAGCTCCACCGCGATCCGCCGGGTGATTTCATCCTGCAGTGTGAGATTGATGGTTTCGAGCGCGGCGGTACGTTCGCGTACCCGTTGCTCCAGCAACTCGGCATGAGCATGGGTCTGTTGCAGCAGATTCCATTTTTCCGTAAGCGCATTGGTGAGCTGCAGGACCTCGATGGTGTCGAACGGCTTTTTAAGAATCACCAGCCGGTCGGAGCTCCCGAGCTTCGCGAGCATGTCGTTCCAGGAATAATCGGAATAGGCGGTGCAGATGACGATCTGCAAGTCCGGGGCGACCTTCCAGAGTTCGAGCGTGGTTTCCACGCCGTCCCAACCGGGTGGCATCCGCACATCGACAAACGCCATGGCGTAGGGCCGTCCGGCCTCGACCGCTTTGCGCACGAGTTGCAGGCCTTCGCGGCCTTGATGGGCGCTATCGACCACGAAATCCGTCATCGCTCGAACGGGCGCGGCGCTCTCGCCCAGTAACTCGGCTTCCAATGCATCCAACGAGGCGGCAGTCGCGCTGATTTGCGGACACAGAATCTTTCGAACGTCGGCGTGGATGGCCGGGTTGTCGTCGATCACGAGAACGCGATTATTCCGCGTTACATGCTCGGTCGGCGATTCGTGCATAGTGAGGGAGAGAACTGGGAAGAGGAAAGACGAGGAAGGTTTTATCGACACGGGGTTTGCTGAGTTTAGATCGATGTTTACCCAAGCCGCGCGGGTGATTAACCCCGGACTTTTTCCCAGTCTGTTTACCCTAATTCAGCAGTTTATTTTTACCACAGATTACACCGATGAGCACGGATCCAGAGGATTACTAATGACGAGGCGCCCAGCCGCAATTCACCCACAAGGTGAAGGGACTGTAGTTTATAATACCTTGGTCTGTAATAATCTGAGGAATCTGTGGGTGCGACAGCATTTTCCAGGTTTACGGGTACGTGCCCGCCGGTCCGCGGACCAACAATTGAGAGGCTACTCAACGCGCGCCGTACGGTCGCTGGCGCCCGGCAACATCCGGGAAGGTGGGCGCCCGCTCGGCTGATCAAGCGGTCGACACCCGGGAGAACCGGCCGGTTCGTTAGCCGACCTCTCGGAGTTCGGGTTGCAGCGGGCCGCGCGACCGCGCATCCAGGGGTACGTGAAACGTCTCTCCGAGGTGCACCGCGAGCAATCGCTCGGGCTCATTCGCCAGGGATGCGCGAAGCCGCCGGGCGGGTTCGTCCATCGGCTCGGCACTCAGCTTGAATGTCTCATGATGGATCGGAACAAAGGTCCGCGCCCCCGCTTGATCGGCCATCGCCACGGCTTCTTCCGGGCTGCAATGCGAGCGGATCCACGGGTCGTAGGCGCCGATTGGCATCAGCATCAAGTCGACCCCGCCCGGCCGTTCGCGGAGGTGTTTGAAGGCCCTCGTATAAGCAGTGTCTCCGGCAAAGACCACCGCATGCCCGCCGCGTTCGATCAGGTAGCCATTGTAACCCCGATGATGGTCGTTCATGAGCCGCGCTCCCCAGTGCGCCACTTCCAACGCGGTGATCTGAATGGCTTCACCGCGCGGTGAGAGCGTCGTGGTGCGACCCCAGTCGAGTTCGTGCACGTCCCGGAATCGGAGCTTCCGTAGCAGGTCGCCGGTGTGCTTCGCGGTGATTACGGGCGTGTCGCGTGAGAACGCCTTCAAGCTCGCAACATCGAAATGATCGAAGTGCGCATGGCTGAGCAGCAGAACGTCGGGTGGTAGAAACTCCTTCGGCCGCAGCGCCGCGCGAACAAAGCGCTTCGGACCCAGGATCAACGGCTGGACACCCGGACCGACCCGGCGGGAGAAAACCGGATCCGTCAGCACCCGGACGCCCAGCAGGTTGAGCAGCACGGTCGAATGCCCCAGGCAACTGCCCGTGATGGCATCATTACTCCAGGTTGACGGATCAGGCCGGGCGCGTGGCGCCAGTGGGCGCCCCCGGCGGTCGAAGATCATTTGAGACAAGAAACGAAAATTGGCCATGCGTGCAGGGGCCACTGGTCCTCGCAAACGGGTGGGGTTGCAAACCCGCTCGACGATTTCATGCGATCGTGGCCCGCATGCGCGAGTTCGGCCGGCAGGCGCTGAGCGGTTGGGCCGGGCGGCGGCACGCCGAGGTGCAGCCGGCGCGCACGCCCGGCCTGCGGCAGGTGGGTGAAAGGCTCTGGTGGTTGACGACGCTGGGAACGATCGCGTTTGAAGAACAACTCTGGCGGTGCGGTTCGCACCCGCAGCGGCCGTTCGCACCGCGGCGCACCTGAGCGCGCGATGCAGTTCACGCCGCTTGCAACGCGCGCTGACCGACCTCGGGGCGGCCCAAGGCCTTCGCCGCCGCGGCGAACAAAGTGCAGGAGCACTACGCTCCGGGCCAGTGATTACGCCACGGTTCTCGCCACGGTGCGACCGCGCGCAGAACCCCCGGAATGTCCGGAAGAGCAGGCGCCCGTGCGCGCCGCTCTGCGCTATCTCGGAAACCGTCCCGAACAACTCGACTACGCTTACGCTCCCGCCCACGATCTGCCCGTCGGCTCTGGAATGATCGAGAGCGGCCACCGCCATGTGATCCAAGCGCGCATCAAGAAAGCCGGCGCTTGGTGGACTTCCGCCCACGTCCACGCCATGGGCCAGCTCCGCACCCTCCGCACCAATCTCCAATGGGACCTCTCCTGCTCCAGGAACTGACTTCACTTTCAATTCCACCCCGCGTTCACTTCCTCCGATTTTTGTTTTTGCGCCGCTTTCGCCGTTCGCGGCTAATGACTCCGCATGCGTCGTCTCGACCAACTTCTCTCCAGCCTGGGTTACTGCAGCCGCCGTGAAGCGCGCGAATGGATCGATGACGGGCGTGTCACCGTGCGCGGCGAAACCGCCGATGATGTTTCGCGAAAAGCCACTGCCGCGGACGTGCAGCTCGACGGTGAACCGCTCGATCACCCGGACGGGCTGCTCCTCATGCTGCACAAGCCCACCGGGCTCGTCTGCTCGCACGAGGTGCGCGAAGGCGCCAATGTCTATTCGCTCCTGCCCGAGCGCTGGCGGAACCGCAATCCGATCGTCACGAGCGTCGGCCGCCTCGACCAGGACACCAGCGGGGTGATCTGCGTCGCGCGCACCGTCGCGGCC
>CAYVDZ010000511.1:0-888 GCA_964450575.1 uncultured Opitutus sp. | reverse complement strand
CCTCACCGATCAATCCGCGCTCGTGCATCGGCTCACCTCGCCGAAACACAAGGTCCCCAAAATCTACCGCACCACCGTCGACCGCGAGCTCCCGCCGGAGCTCGTGCCGTTGTTTGCCAGCGGCACGCTGCTGCTGGAGGGCGAGAAAACCCCCTGTGCGCCGGCTGCCATGCGCGTCCTCTCATCCCGCGAGGCCGAACTCACGCTCATCGAGGGGCGCTACCACCAGGTGCGGCGGATGTTTTCGTCGCAGGGCGTGACTGTCCTCACGCTTCACCGCGAGCGATTCGGTCCGCTCGCGCTGGGCGGCTTGCCCAAAGGGGAATGGCGCGAGCTGCCCCTCGATTTCTTCGACTCACAAGCCGGGGGATAATCCGGCGGCGGGCTCACGCGGCAGAAAATAATCGCCTTCCCATCAGGGATCATTCGCGTCATTCGCGGGCCATGTACGAATTTCCGCTCACCGGCGCGCAACGTTCTCACCTGCGCGGCCTCGGCCAAAAACTTGACCCCGTCCTGAAGGTCGGCCGCGAGGGGCTCTCGCCCGAATTTCTGAAGGAGTTGCAGAAGGCACTCCGCGCTCACGAACTCGTTAAGTTGCGTTTCCTCGGAGCGGATCGGGACGAGCGTGGTGCCAAATGCGCCGAGATCGCCGACCAGGGGCGTTGCGTTTGCGTCGGCACCGTCGGCCATACCGCGCTTTTCTACCGCCAGAACTCCCATCCGAAAGAGCGGAGCGTGGAACTGCCGGGCACTTGAAACTCGGGCGGACGCGGGATCACCGAGCCGGGTAAATGTGCCTGAAAGGCGGTCGGTCATTCGTTGAGTAGCGTCGGACTTCCCGCATTCTTTCAATCGCAACCCTTCCCGCCTGCATGAGTTCACATC
>CAYVDZ010000510.1:3141-4555 GCA_964450575.1 uncultured Opitutus sp. | reverse complement strand
AACATCATCTTTTTCTTCGCCGACGACCAGACCGCCAGCGCGCTCGGAGCGTACGGGCATCCGCTCGCGCAGACGCCGAACATCGACGCGCTCGCCGCTCGGGGCGTGCGGTTCCAAAACGCGTTTGTCGGCCAGTCCATCTGCTGGGTCAGCCGAACGACGATCCTCACCGGCCTCACCGGGCGCAGCTACGGCACCCCACAGAATCCCGAGCAGACCCGCGCGGATGCCGCTCAGACGCTCTACCCGGATCTCCTGCGCGCGAACGGCTATCGCACCGGCTTCTTCGGCAAGTGGCACGCAAAAATGCCCGCCGGCTACAAACCCGAGGAGCACTTCGACGCGTTTGAAGAAATTTTCCGCAATCCCTATTTCAAGAAAATGCCCGACGGCTCCCTGCGTCATGAAACCGATCTCATTGTGGATCGCGGCATCGACTTCGTGAAACAGCAATCGAAGGACAAGCCCTTCGCGCTCAACCTATGGTTCAATGCGGGGCACGCCGAGGACGGTGACCGCCGACCCGGTATCGGTCACTTCGCCTGGCCGCAATCCGCCGACGGGCTTTACGAAGACCGCGAGATGGCTCCGCCGCGGCTCAACGATCCCGCCATCTTCGAGGCGCTCCCCGTTTTTTTTAAGACCAGCATCACGCGCGAACGCTTCTTCTGGCGTTGGAATACCGAACAGAAATATCAAACCAACATGCGCGCCTATCTGCGCATGACCACCGGCATCGACCACGCAATCGGGCGTTTGCTCAAGGTGCTGGAGGAGGCCGGCCTCGCCGACAACACCATCATCGTTTACTCCGCCGATAACGGTTTTCACATGGGCAACCGCGGCCTGGCCGGCAAGTGGTCGCACTTTGAGGAATCCCTGCGCGTGCCGCTCATCATCGCCGATCCGCGTTTGGAGAAAGCGCAACGCGGCAAGGTGAGCGACGCTCTCGCCCTCAATCTCGATCTACCCGCGACGTTTCTCGATTGGGCCGGCGTACCGGTGCCGGAAAAATACGAGGGCCGCAGTTTGAAGCCACTGGTGACCGGCGGAAAACCCTCCGACTGGCGCACCGAGACGTTCCACGAACACTTCGCCGTGCGGAATCGCATTCCCGCCTACGAAGGCGTGCGCACCGAGCGCTTCAAATACGCGCGCTACTTCGATCATGATTACGAGTTTCTCCACGACCTGAAAAACGATCCGGACGAACTGAAGAACCTCGCCGCCGATCCCGCGCACGCCGAAACCCTGAAAGCGATGCGCGCGCGCACCCAACAGTTGGTCAAGCAATACGGCGGAGCACTCGACCCATTGAAGGGCGGCTTTCAGGCGTCCACCGAACCGCATCCCGTCGCCTCGGCCGCCGTTACCATCAAGCCCGGTCCAGACGGATTCGTAACGCTCTTTAACG
>CAYVDZ010000510.1:0-3131 GCA_964450575.1 uncultured Opitutus sp. | reverse complement strand
CGTACGACCACGTCGGATTCGCCGTAGATGTCGAACGGCTGGTCCGGCGACTCGCAGTTTTGGTCTGTGGAAGACGGCGCGATCACCGGCAAGACCGACGGCACCCTGAAGAGCAATCGCTTTCTAACGTGGACCGGCTCCACGATTCGAAACTTCGACCTGCGGGTGAAAGTGAAGATCACTGCCGGCGGCAACAGCGGACTGCAGTACCGCGGCGCGATGCGTCCCGAGATCGGCCTTGATATTGTGAGCGGATATCAGTGCGACATCGTGGCAAACAACCCCAACTACAACGGCATGCTGTACGAAGAGCGCGGCCGGCGCATCCTCTCGCACACCGGCGAAAAGGTCATCGTCGCACCCGATGGTCAGCCGTGGATTGTCGGCAAAATGCCGGTGAAGGAGTTCGCACCGGACGAGTGGCGCGAGTATCGGGTCCTCGTGCGCGGCAATCATCACCAGCACTGGATTGATGGACACCCGACCGCCGATCTCATCGATCTCGACGCAAAGGGGCGCGCGCTCGAAGGCGTATTGGGTATGCAAGTACACGTCGGCCCCGCGATGAAGGTTCAGTTCAAGGATCTCAAAATCCAGCACCTGCCCGACAACCTTCCGCCGCTGACAGCGGCGGAGCGCCCCATTCCCGCCGGCTCGACCGGCGTGAAACCACAGGGCAAGCTGCCGCCCAACTGGACGCCGCCGGTCTATGGCAAACAGTGACGTACCCGGGCACCGACGGCGCGAGAAAAGGGATTTAACCCGTAATGAGGTAAACTTCACGGGACGCGCCAAGCCGGTTCTCGAGGCAGTCACGGCATCCACCTCCTGAATACATCATCCTGCCCACCCTGCATGAGATTTGCTGCCTTCCTTCTCCTGACCATCGTCTTCGTCGCTTCCTCGTTCGCGGCGGAGACACGACCTAATATAGTCGTTTTCATTACCGACGATCAGAGCCAGCTGGATGGCGAACCTTACGGCTCAAAGGAAGTCCGCACGCCCCAGATGACACGCCTCGCCAGCGAGGGAATGAAGTTCACGCACGCTTTTGTCGCGTCGCCCGCATGTGGCCCCAGCCGCACCGCCTTGCTCACCGGGCTCTGGCCCGCCCGCAATGGGGCCGAGCCCAACCACATGCCGAAGCGCGCGGGTGTCGCCTCGCTCCCGCCTGTCCTGCGCGCCCTCGGCTATGAGGTCGCGGCCATTGGCAAAGTCGCCCATAACACCTACGCCAAGGACCATGGTTTCGACGTCATCGAGGGACCGAATCCTGGTTTCTCCGAAACCTCCGCTGTCGCAAAATTCCTCGCTACACGCGACCGGTCGAAACCGCTCTGCCTCTTCGTCGGCACACGTCATCCGCACGCCCCCTGGAGCGCCAACGAGGGCTACGATCCCGCCGCCCTCACGCTGCCGCCCACTCACGTTGATACTCCCGTGACCCGCACGCAGCGGGCACAATACCTCACCGATGTGACCAAAGCCGACACGTTGCTCGGCGAAGTCCGCGCACTCGTCCGCGAGAAAATACCGGGTGACACTCTTTTCGTTTATACCTCGGACCACGGCGCCCAATGGCCCTTCGCCAAATGGACGCTTTACGACGCCGGCATCCGTACACCCCTGATCATCGTTTGGCCCGGACGCATCAAACCCGGCGTGACCAATGACGCGCTGGTCTGCTGGCCTGACTTGCTGCCGACGTTCATCGAACTGGCTGGTGGCCGGGTCCCCTCCGGGCTCGACGGCCAGTCGTTCGCCGGAATCCTGCGCGGCACCACCACCACGCATCGCGAGCGCGTTTTCACCACGCAGAGCGGCGACGGTGACTACAACGTCTACCCCAGCCGCAGTGTCCGCACTCGCGACTGGAAGTACATCCGCAATCTCCATCCCGAATTTCAGCGTCACTCGCACGTCACGCGAGTCGACTCCGATACCGTTGGAAATGTGTATTGGAAAACCTGGCTGGCCGCGGCCAGGACGTCACCCGCGGCCGCCACCATCGTCAGGCGCTTTACTGAGCAGCCCGCGGAAGAACTCTACGATCTCACGGTCGACCCACACGAACAACACAACCTCGCCGCCGATTCCCGACACGCCGGCCGCCTCGCTTCCCTGCGCGCCGAACTCACCGCGTGGATGAAACAGCAGGGCGACCAGGGGACCGTGTTTGGTCAGCCTATTCGTATCGGCGAACCGGTTACACTTGTCACGCGGCCTGCCGGGACGGCCAAGGGCAACAAGGCGAAGCAACCCCAGAAATAGTGATCCGAGACCGCAACCCGCCCTGCCAATCCTTTCTGCCACGTGTGTCTCCGATCAGAATTTTCCGCTGCCACTTAATTCGATGATGCCTTTTCAAATTAAATCCGCCCGCCTGATCCTGGTCGGCTCGTTGGTGTGGGTCGGGTGCTTCGCCGCTTCCGCCACCGCCGCCGAACGCCCGAAGCCCAATATCGTGCTCATCATGGCCGATGACATGGGCTTTTCCGACATCGGCTGTTACGGCTCCGAAATCCCCACGCCGCATCTGGATGCGCTCGCCGCCGGCGGACTCCGCTTCACGCAGTTTTATAATACGGCGCGCTGCTCGCCCACGCGCGCCGCGCTCCTCACGGGCCTGCATCCGCATCAAGCCGGCATGGGGCGCCTCGCTGAAATCGGAGCGAACGCCCCGCAAGTCGAAGGCTACCTGGGTCACTTGAATGACCAGAGTGTAACACTCGCCGAAGCCCTTCGACCCTCCGGCTACCGAACCTATCTCGCCGGCAAGTGGCACCTCGGACAGGGGGACCGCTCGAAATGGCCTCTGCAACGCGGTTTTGACCGCTTTTACGGACTTCTGTCGGGCGCCTCCAGTTATTTCAAACCCGAGGGCGTGCGCGGACTCACCCTCGATAACGAACCGCTCCCTCCACCGACGAACGCCGATTATTATACAACCGACGCATTCACCGATTTCGCAATAACGACGGTCCGTGAGCACACCAGCGACGCACCCTTTTTTCTCTATCTGGCTTTCACGGCACCGCACTGGCCGCTGCACGCGCGGCCGGATGATATCGCGAAGTTCACGGGGCGCTACCGGTCCGGTTGGGATCAGCTGCGCACCGATCGTCACGCGC
>CAYVDZ010000509.1:1057-4563 GCA_964450575.1 uncultured Opitutus sp. | reverse complement strand
GCCACTCGTTCCGTCGCGTGTCGTCCATCGGCGGTGCGGAACGCGGGAAAGATCACCTCGCTGGCCGGCTGCTCCGGGTGGCTCGCGCGTGCGTCTGAGTTACTGCCGGCGGAAATCACGGCCAAGGGCTGTCCATCAGGCGCGATGCGGGCGCGCAGCGCCGCGAGTTGCGAGGTGTCGGTTTGCTCCCAGTTGCGCCAGAGCGAGACCTGCGAATGACCGGCGCGCTCGCCCTTGCTCTTCTCGCCCGAGGCGGTCGCGACCACGACATCCAAGGCTTCCGCCGTGAGCGATTCCATGGTCTCGCCGTCGAGGTACCGGCCGGCGTTGATGTCCATTTCGTGGATCAACAACTGATGCCGCCGCGTGGTCGTCGTGATCTTGAGGGTCGGCACGAACGGGAAGTTCGTGATCGAGCCATTGCCCGTGACGAAGATGATCAGGTTGCAGCCCGCGCCCACTTGGCCGGCGATGCCCTCGAGGTCGTTGCCCGGGCCGTTCATAAACGTGAAACCAGGGTCGGTGAGATCGCGCAGGGGCTGGGCGTACTCGATCACGGTATCGAGTCGCGTGCGCGGATCTTTTTTGTGCACCGCGCCGAGCGATTTGAGGGCGATGTTATAGAGGCCGCGAAACTTGTTTCCGGCGGACGGATTGCTCTCGGGCGTCAAGCCGTGCCAGGTGAGTTTTTCCCGAAACGCCTCGATCGTGTGCATGAACGCGCGGGCAGTTGGCAGGTCGCGCGCGTTGCGCAGCAGATAGGATTCGGCACCCATGGCCTCGTCGGTTTCGGTGAGGACGCCGGTGCCGCCGTGGCGAATGACTTCGTGGACGATTGAGCCGGCGAGGGGATTTCCGGATACGCCGGAAAACGCATCGGATCCGCCGCACTGCAGCGCGATTCGCAGCTGGGTGAGCGGCTCGGGCGTGCGGCGTTCCGCGGCGACCTGCGGCAGCCACTGCCGGACGATGCGCTCGCCCTCGGCCAGTCCGGCGGCGAGACCGTCGCTCAAGGTGAGAAAGTGATGCGGCACATCCGCCAGCGGATACTGCCGTTCCTGCATGAACGCGTGTAACCGAAAATTGGTTACAGGCTCGACCCCGTAGTCGACGGCGAGCACGGCGCCGACATTGGGATGGACCATGAATCCGCCCAGGGCGCGTTGAATTTCGAGCGTGTTATTGGGTTCACTCGTGCCGCCGCCTTCAGTGTGCGCGATCGCGACGATCCCATCGATCGTGGGATGCACGCGGGCGAGCGGTTGCAGCCGCGCGGCGAGCTGGCGAACAAAACTCGCGGTGCGCGAAGTCGTGCCAAGGATGATGATGGTGTTGCGCGTGCCAACGCCGCGCTTGCCGGAACGGCGGTAGCCGAGAAACGTGCGCGGGGGCTGGATGCGTTCGACGGCCGGGCCCGGTTGAAAGGTGGTCTCGTCGAGTTGGAATTCATCCAGGTGATCGACGAAATTCGACTCGGCGGGAAACTGTGCGCCGCTCACCTGACGTTGGGCCAGCGCGGCGAGCATCGACTGATTACAGACGTAATCACCGGGTGCGATCGCGGTGGTTGCCCGACCGAAGGGGAGTCCCCAGGAAAGGAGAAATTCCCCGGCTGCGATGGGCTGCACGGCGAAGCGATGGCCCTCGAGGACCGTGTGCTGGAGGGTGCGAGGCCCATCGGCCAACGCGAGCACGGTACCGGCCTCGATTCGGCGGGTGGCGATGGCGACGTTGTCCGCGGGAGCGGGCAGACGCGAAACGGTGTCGAGCGGGAGTGACGAGGACGCCATCCGGCAACAGTAAACCGCGGTGCCGCGAGGTGTCGAGCGAGAGGAGGAACGGATAGCGTGGAAACGAGGACGAGCTACGGAACAGCCGGAGGCCGCGGAAGAACGGAAGTCCGGACCACCGCGTTTGATTTATCCGAGCGAGGCGTAGCCTTGGACCATTGCAGTTCAAACATCGATCAACCGCGGATTTCGCGGATGGAGCGGATGGCTGGAGGTATTCTCGGCCTTAACCGCGAGATCGGCGTAATCCGCGGTTAAAAATCTGAGGTTTGGAAAACTTGACCTGCGCACAACACGTTTCGTCAGTTCAGGACTCTAGTTGTGAAATCAGTGGCAGGTCCGCGGGCGCGAGGTCGTAGCTCGCGACGTCCGTCGTCGCGACCCAAGCCAGTGCGATGTGTTCATGCGGATGGGGCGGCGCGCTGCCGGGGGCCAGCGTGCAGAGGAAGGGAAACATCTCGATCACCACCGTGGTGTAATCATGGCGATAGGGAGGCAGCGCGCGTGAGATCTTAATCTCGCAAGCGAGCTCCTCGCGGATTTCGCGGATCAGGGCCGACTCGGGCGACTCGGTCATCTCGACCTTGCCGCCGGGAAACTCCCATTTTAGTCCGAGGTGCTTGTGGGCCGGTCGCTGGGCCAGCAGGACGCGGCCTTCCGTATCCATAATCAGGGCACAGACGACGGCAATCGGGCGACGTGTTTCCAAGCGCATGAGGGAACCGGGGATTACCTGACGTAGGCAAGGATGGAACCGTACTTTCCGGGTCGGTGCGTCCGCCGCCCGGATGTGAGCATTTTCCGATCGAAGAACACTTTGGTGAATGCTTTAGCGCGCTTCGCGAGAGCGCCCCGATGCGTCCCTGGGTCCTGATGGGGGTCGTGTCCGGGTGGACCGTGGGCAACACTTTTAATCTGTCTGCAACTTTTCTTCCGGTGGCGGGTTAATTCGGGATGAACAGTTTTCTGAAAGTGGTCTTGCTGATTCTCGTCGCGATTATCGCGGTGAAGCTGCTTCCGGCGATGCTCGCACTGGGTTTCCTGCCCGGTGTGGCGGTGGTCGCGTTGGGTGCGATCGGGGTGTCGGTTCTCGGGGCGCTCTGTCTTGCTTCGGCTGTGCTGCTGGCGGTGCTGTCGCCGGTGTGGGTGCCGGTGCTGGCGATCATCGGGGTGATTGCCTTGATCAAGCGGAGTGGCCGGCGGACCGCGTGATCGTTGATTTCGTGCTGGCGGGAGCGGCGAGGGGAGGTTTGCTGGCTCCTTCCATGGCCGGCCCCATTCCCTCCAGCGTGATTGCGAGCATGTCCTTTGTGGGACGCTCGGGCGGGGCCGTGAAGACCTTGGGTGGTTTTAAGAAAGGCCACCACTCCGTTCCCGACGCGGTGAATGCGACCACCCATGCGTTCCTCGGCCGTTTGTGTGCGACGGAACTCGCGGAGGAAGCCGAGCGGCTCTTTCAGGAAGCGCGCACGGCTCTGGGCTACAAGCGAAAGGACATTTCGCTCACGCTCACCGCACCGCTGGCGACGCTCGTGGCGAAAGATTTCAGCGTGGAGATTGGCTACACGCTCGAGGACGCGGATCCGGCACGATATGTGGTCACGACGACGATGCGGGAGCTGCGGGATTTCGAAGTGGCGCGCCGCGACGGGTTCGCGCGGGTGTTTGCCCGCGGGTTTGCGGAGATCGTTTTCGAATTGAAACGGGGCGCACAGG
>CAYVDZ010000509.1:0-1047 GCA_964450575.1 uncultured Opitutus sp. | reverse complement strand
CACAGGTGGAGGCGGTGATCGATGCGATCGAAGCGCTGGACGGGGAGGGTGGACTCTCGGTGCGGTATCCGTCCGATTATAGCGACTGCACGATCAGCGTGGAAAACGTGGACGCCAGCGTACGCTGTACCGGAGCGACGTTGGAAATGGTGTTTCCGCGCAACGGAGCACCGGCGGAGTTGCTCGACGCCTTTCTCGCCGTGCGGGAAGCGTTTCAGATCAGCAAGGCGCTGGCCGGGCTGATCGGGTGACGGGGAGGGCCCTGTCTGGGGAGATCTAATTCTTAGATCTCCCGACGTGGGGAGGTGCTTCCGGACGCGAAAGACGAGCCATGCGCAAGCGCAGGCTCTACGGTGCGGGGAGCCTTACTTTGCGCCGATCATCTCGGCCACGAACGCGCGCTCTTCCACGAGCTCCTTGTTCGTCGCGGCGATCTTCGACTTCGCGAAGTCGTCCATGGCATAAGTCGTGATCGCTTCGTAGGCGCCGGGAGCCGTCGTGCGCACGGGCATGCCGGCCCAGACGTTCTCGTCGAAACCGTACGCGCCGTTCGACTTCACGGCGATGGAGTGGACGGCACCGACCGTGACCAGGCTGCGGACGTGATCGGTGAGGGCGTTGGCGGCGGAAGCCGCGGAGGACGCTCCGCGGGCGGCGATGATGGCGGCGCCGCGCTTGCCGACGATTTCGCAGAACGGGCCCTGGAGCCAGGCTTGGTCGTTGATCACCTCGGCGGCGGGCTTGCCGTCGATCGTCGCGTGACCAAAGGCCGGGAACATCGTCGGACTGTGGTTTCCGTAGATAAAGATGTTGCGGACGGTGGTGAGATCCACGCCGGCCTTCCTGGCAAGCTGAGTCTGGGCGCGGTTTTGGTCCAGGCGTACCATCGCGGTGAAGCGATCGGGGGTGAGCCGCTTCGCTTGGGACGCGGCGATCATGCAGTTCGTGTTCGCGGGATTACCGACCACGGCGACGCGCGCATCATCGGCGGCGACAGCGTCGATGATCTGACCTTGGGAGATGAAAATGCGGCCGTTGTCCTTGAGC
>CAYVDZ010000508.1:0-4569 GCA_964450575.1 uncultured Opitutus sp. | reverse complement strand
GGACGGCCGCTGCCCCTCGCCGCGGCCGTCCCACGGCCGAAGAACCGCGAAACCGCTCGAGGGTTTTAAACTCGGTGACGCAGTCCTTGCCCCCGCGGCCTTTAAACACCCGCATGTGACCGGGCTGGCGTTCGTCTTCGCCAAGGGCGAGCTCGACGGTAAACGCGTCCGGAAGGGCGCCACTGGCATCGCGAATCGGCGCAATCACCTTCATCGCATGCTCTGCCGGGAGCACCGCCACGACGGCATGATACCTTTTCAAAACGGTCTTGGATTGAAACTGGCCGGTGAGAAAATCGAGGGCGATCTTGTTCTTCGCGCAGAGCAAAAGCCCGCTGGTATCGGCATCGAGCCGGTGAACATTCGCCACGCCGTGACCATAACGCGGATGATCATGCACGAGCCCCATCAGGTTCTCGCGTTTCTTGTCCCAGCGATCCGGAGCCACGAGGAGCCCGCTGGGCTTGTCGAATGCGACGAGGGTGTCGTCTTCAAAAATAATTGGCGGCAACGGCATGAACCCACCATCACGCCGACTCTCCTGCGGGCTCGCAACGAGCAAATCAGCGCCGGGGTAACCGGTGCCAGGCCGACCCCTTCCCCGGTCGGATTGGTCCAACGCCTTCCCGCGCAAGGCCAGAACCAATCAATCGACTCTCTTCCACGGCGTAAAAGCTTGCTGGTTTCTTATGTGCAGCGTGCGCTCCCGTCGCGATGCTGGTCTGGCCCAAAAGTCTCTATAGCTTAGGTCTCAGCCTTCGCACCGCTGGCACGGAGTGGAAACTCCGGCAGCACCGAAGCGGTGCGGCGGCCCAGGAGCGTATCCTCCAATCGCTGTTGCCCCGGTTTGCCGCGACCTCCGTCTGGAACCGGCTCGGGATCGAGCCGGGAATGTCGTACGAGACATTTCGCGAGCGCGTTCCGCTCCAAAGCTACGAGCAGCTCGCCCCGGCGATCGCGCGTATGACGCACGGTGAGGCCGATGTGCTCTGGCCGGGCCACTGTACTCTCTTCGCCCTCACCGCCGGAACCACCACCGGAGAGCGCCGGCCCATTCCCATGACCGAAGAGATGCTCGGCACCGTGCGCCGAGCTGGGCTGGACGCCTTGCTTTACTATACCGTACGGGTACGTCACGCCGCGGTGTTTCGCGGCCGCCATCTCCTGTTTGGCGGAACGACGACCCTGCAACCGCTCCACGGCGAACCGCAAAACGCTTTTGCTGGCGACCTCAGCGGAATTGCGGCTCTCAGCCTGCCGGCGTGGGCCGACAAACACCTCTACGAGCCCGGAGCGCACGTGGCGAAAATCGAGGACTGGAACGCGCAGATCGAAGCCGTGATCAACCGCACCAAAGGGCGCGATATTTCGCTCCTGGCCGGATTGCCGCAGTGGACCCTGGCACTCGCCCTGGCCTTGCGCCAGAGCTGTTCCGTGGGACGACGCCGGATGACGAATCTTCAAGCCATCTGGCCCAACTTCGAGTGCTATATCCACACGGGAACTCCCGTTGCGCCCCTGTTTGACCCTTTGCGCGAGGTGATGGGGCCAACCGTGAAATTTCACGAAGTGTACGCGGCGACGGAAGCATTTGTCGCCGTCCAAGATTGCGAGCCGATGCAAGGGCTGCGCTTGATGGACAACGCAGGAACGTTCTTTGAGTTCCTGCCGATGACGGAGTTCGCCGACGCTCGCTCGCTTCATCCGGGAGAAAAGGCGATCCCGCTCGCAGAGGTGAAAACCGGCATCGACTATGCCTTGGTGGTGACAAATGCGACCGGCCTCGCGCGCTACCTTTTGGGCGATATCGTGCGGTTCGCGTCGGTTAGCCCGCCTCGGCTTCACTACGTGGGCCGAACCGCGTTGCGCCTGGACACGGTCGGCGAGCGCGTCACCGAGAAAGACCTTACTGACGCACTCGTCGCCGTTTGTCGTCGCCGGAACTGGACGATCGTCAATTTCCATGTCGCTCCCCTCCCCTCGCCCGGAAACTACAACGTCCAGCGCCGCGGCAGACACGAGTGGTGGATCGAGCTGCGGCCGGGAACGGCGACAACCCCGACTGGGCCGCAGATCGCCACCGATCTCGATGCCGAGATGGTTCGGCTAAATGAAGCGTACGGGCTTCTGCGACGAAGCGGTACCCTGGCGGCGCCGCTGGTCCGGTTGGTGATGCCCGGCGTGTTTGAACATTGGGCGCGCTTTCGGAACGTTTGGGGCGGCCAGCATCAGATGCCCCGGAGCAGGCCTGACCGCGCCATCGCGGACGAACTCGGCGAGATTACGCATTTTGCGA
The DNA here is from genome assembly GCA_964450575.1 of uncultured Opitutus sp. Classification (GTDB taxonomy): domain Bacteria; phylum Verrucomicrobiota; class Verrucomicrobiia; order Opitutales; family Opitutaceae; genus ER46. The sequence continues at coordinate 2,273 of CAYVDZ010000508.1, read as the reverse complement.
GCGACTGACGGCGGAACGAAAGGCCGCGCTCCGGCCCGGCATGACTGGCGAAGAGGCCATGAAACGATCGCACAACGAGGCCAAGCTAACCGATTGGCCCATCGGCCGGGCGAAATTTCCTCTTTCCACGCGAAATTGGCGCGCTCAGCCCGCGGCGCTGGCACGCGAGCTGCTAAATTAAAACCATCCTACCCAAGCAGGGTTTTGGGTAGCGTGAGCCGGTCGCAAGACCGAAAAACAGAAAAAAACTGGGGCCGGCGTTAAGGGGTTATCGCCGGCCCCTCCTGTATCTATCCGGGAAAAAGCAGTTGAAGCCACAGACTCCGCGAATGAGCACAGATTATCAAAGCATGATAAATTACAGTCCCCTCACCTTGCGAGGGAATCGCGGCTGGGTGCCTCGTCAGTAGTAATCCTCTTCGTCGCTACGCTTTCCGCAATGACAGTCCAAAGATCAAGGGACGTTGGGATTAGGCTCCGCCGCTGGCGCCGAGCGACTCGGATTTGAAACTCGAGCGAAGAGTGGCCTTGAAATAATCGCGGTTCATCCGCGCGATGAAATCGTGCGAGATGAGCTTGGGACAGGCAGCGCTGCACTCGTAATAATTCGTGCAGTTACCGAAACCAAGCTCGTCCATGGTGTGGACCATCGAGAGAACGCGTTTGTCCCGCTCGACCTGTCCCTGCGGCAGCAAACCCAAATGAGAAACCTTGGCGGCGACAAAGAGCATGGCGCTCGCGTTTTTGCAGGCTGCCACGCACGCGCCGCACTGAATACAGGTGGCGGCGTCCATCGCCAGGTCCGCGTCCGGCTTGGGGATGAGAATCGAATTGGCATCGGGCGCCGATCCCGTCCGCGCGGTGATAAATCCACCGGCCTCCTGAATTTTATCGAACGCGGTGCGATCCGTGATCAAGTCCTTGAGGACCGGAAACGCCTTGGCGCGGAACGGCTCCACCACCACCACATCGCCGTCGCGGAAGCTTCGCATATAGACCTGACACGTCGCGACGCCGACGCCGGGGCCATGCGGCTTGCCATTGATCGTGCAGGAACACGTTCCACAAATCCCCTCGCGACAGTCGTGCGCGAAAGCGATCGGCTCCTCGCCCTTCACCGTCAGCTCGTCGTTTAAGACATCGAGCATTTCGAGAAAGGACATGTTCGGGCTCAGGTCCTTCGATTGATAATCGACGAACTTACCCGCCTCTTGCGGACCGGCCTGGCGCCAGACGCGAAGAGTGATGGAGATCGGCTGAGTGGAATTGGAAGCAACCATGGGTCGAGTTACGATTTCTCGAATGACAATTTACGAGGCTCCGTTGGCTCGCGTGGATTTAAGCGCGGAAACGATGATCACAGGATGAAGGGCGCAATCATTTGTAATTCCGCACGCTCATCTTCACCGACTCATAATTGAGCGGTTCGATATTTCGCAGCGGCTCCTTGTCGGAGCCTTGGAATTCCCAAGCGGCCACGTGCCCGAACTTTTCGTCGTCACGTTTACACTCGCCATCCGGATACTGATGCTCCGCGCGGAAATGCCCGCCGCAGCTTTCCTCGCGCGTGAGCGCATCGCGGCACATCAGTTCACCCAGTTCAAGGAAGTCGGCCACGCGGCCGGCTTGTTCGAGGGATTGGTTAATCGTGTCGGCCGAACCGGGCACGCGCACATTGGCCCAGAACTCTTCCCGCAAAGCCGGAATGAGCTGCAACGCCTTCGTCAATCCTTCACGCGTCCGCGTCATCCCGCAGAACTCCCACATGATCTTGCCGAGGCGCTTGTGATAGTGGCTAACGGGTTCCTTGCCCTTGTTTTCGAGAAACCTCCGGGTCATCGAAAGCACGTTTTCTTCCGCCGCCTTGAATTCAGGGCCGTCCGCGCTCGGACGAGACCCTGGCTTCTGGGATGCGAGATAATCGCCGACCGTATACGGAATGACAAAGTAACCATCGGCTAAACCTTGCATCAGCGCGCTCGCGCCCAGCCGGTTGGCACCATGATCCGAGAAATTCGCTTCCCCGAGCACAAACAAGCCCGGAACATTCGACATGAGATTATAATCCACCCACAAGCCGCCCATGGTATAGTGGACGGCTGGGAAAATGCGCATTGGGACCTTGTAGGCACTCTCCGCGGTGATCTCGTGATAAATATCGAAGAGATTGCCGTAGCGCTCGCGGACGCCGTTTTCGCCGAGGCGGCGAATGGCATCGGCAAAATCCAAATACACCCCCAAGCCACTGGTGCCCACGCCACGACCCTCGTCAC
>CAYVDZ010000507.1:0-4581 GCA_964450575.1 uncultured Opitutus sp. | reverse complement strand
TTGGCGCCTACGCTGATATTGTGGTGTTTGATCTCGCGGAGGCGCGGGATCGTGCTACGTATGACGAACCTCATCAGCTATCAGAAGGCATGCGCCACGTGGTGGTGAATGGGCGTCCCGCCATCGGAAAGGGTCGCCTGACTCAAAATCGCGCGGGGCAGGTCTTGTTCCGGCTTACTTTGTGATTTTAGACCCAGCATATCCTACACCTGTCCACGCCACCTCATGAACTCATATCCACCTCGATCGATTGATCGCAAGCGCGCAGCCGTCGTGCTCACACTGGCGGCGCTGCTTGCGCCGTCTCCCTCCTGGGGGCAGGCGGCTCCCGTTCAACCAGCTGCTCCGGCGGACGAAACCGTCAAACTCGAAGCGTTCACGGTTACTGGCTCGAATATTCGACGGATCGAGGAAGAGAAGGTCTTGCCCGTGACCAGCTATGACATGGATGATCTCGACCTGCGCGCCGCCTCGACGCCGGTTGAGTTATTCGAATATCTGCCGCAAGCGGGAGAGCTTCCCATCAGTGAGGAAGGTACGCTGGGAGCTTCGGCTCGAGGCGATGTGGCCTCGATCGCGATCCGTGGTATTGGCTCATCCAATACGCTTACGCTGGTGAATGGTCGCCGGTTGCCGCCGCATCCGATCAGTCAGGCGGAGAGTGGGGTGCCGTCGCTCGCGGTGAATATCAACGTGCTCCCGAGTGCGTCGATTCAGCGCGTCGAGATTTTGCGGGACGGCGCCTCGGCGATTTACGGCGCGGATGCGTCGGCTGGCGTGGTCAACGTCCTGCTCGACACCGAAACCGATGGCACCCGCTTTTCGCTGCGCGGAGCATTCACGGAGCGGGGCGGAGCCGGAGAGCGGCGAGCTACGCTGGCGCACGGCCAGCTACTCAACAACGGCCGGACCAAGTTTCGGTTCAGTGTCGATTATTTTCATCGCGATGTACTGATGTCGCGGGATCGCGATTTCGCGGTGGATTCCGACATCCGTCCGCAGGCGCCGGCACCGTGGAATGGCGTGCCGATCGTGACGGCGGCGGGCACGCTGCGGGACAATGATTACGACAACAGTTCGTCGACGTCGTATTTCGGGCATTTCATTCGCGGCTCGTTTCAGACCGTCGGGGGCGAAACCCAATTTATTGGGGCGCGTCCGGATGGAAACCGTGGTATCGCTACCACGTCGGGGACGAATAACCTGACAACTGCCACCAATACGGCGGCCGTGCCGGGTCAGTTCTTTTTTGTTCCGTTACCCGATGGTTCGGTGGGCACGCGACAGACGACCCCCAGCCGTAATATTGAAGGTGAGGAACGGGAGTATTATTATAATCTCAACGAGCATCGCCACATGCTCCCCGCGACGGATCGCTATAATTTTGTGACGGCCTTCGACCACGAGTTGACGCCGCGGCTGAGTCTGTTCGGTGACTTCATGTATTATCACGCTGAATCGACCTTGTATCGCGATCCGGCCGGGGCCGACGCCACGGACGATCCTAATATTTTCGTCCCGGCGGCGAACTACTGGAATCCTTTTGGTAACCGGTTTTATCATCCCACCGGTGCGCCCAACGCCGATGGGACGCCGCGCGTTGGGGGAACCCCGGCCGACGTCCTGCTGGCGGGTGGTACGGGTGTGCGACTTCGCGACTGGGCGCCCAAGGAAGTGGACGTTGAATCAAGGGCGGGCCGGATTGTGGCTGGCGCCCGGGGCAAGGTGTTCGAGCAATGGGAGTGGGAGTCCGCGGGACTTTATGGCTGGGCGCGCACGGCGGATCTCGAGCGTTGGAACATTCGCGAAAGCAAAATGCGCGAGGCGCTGGCGCGCACCGATGCGACCGGACTTAATGTTTTCGGGCACACGTTTCAAAATGTGGGTGGTGTGATTCGCGTGGGCTCGGCTTATCAGAATCCAGCTTCGGTGATTAATCCGATGTATGATGATTTTCTGCGCATCGGGCGGACCGAACTTGCCAGCTGGGATATCAAAGCGAATGGCCCCGTTTTCGAACGGTGGGGTCGGACGGTGCGAGCCGCGGTGGGCGCGGAGATGCGTTATGAGTTCTATAAAGACTGGCGGCCGGCGTTTGCGGGCCTGAACCCTGCGGGGAGCCCGGCCTCGAATCCGTTCCTACGCGAAGGCGACAATGATTTCATCGGGCTGAGTCCGAATCTAAATCTCAGTAGTGACCGGATGGTATACGCCGGATTTGCGGAAGTCCTGCTACCCATTTTCGAACGGAAGCACGACATGCCAGGGTTCCGCTCGCTCGAGCTCTCGCTCGCCGGTCGGTATGAGAAGTTTAGTGACTTCGGCGACACTGCCAAACCTAAATACGGACTGAGCTGGCGCCCGAATACCTGGATGCTTCTGCGCAGTTCTTATAATGAGTCCTTCCGCGCGCCCAATCTGGTGCAAACGAATACGAGCCCGCTGCAGCGCTCGGTATCCGGAGTTTCGGATTCGTATCGATTCGACGTTACTGGCAATATCTTCGATGGTTCCCGCAGTCGCACGGTCTTCCGTCTGGGCAATGATTCCCTGCAGCCGGAAGAAGCGGAGAACGTGACGGTCGGAGTGGTGTTGGAAGTGCCCCGGATTAATGGACTGTCGGTGTCGGTTGATTACTGGCGTCTTAAGCAGACGAATGTGATTGCGAATATATCAGCGACGGGGCAATTGCGGATTGACCGTGATCTGCTCGATGCCGCCACGCAGGCGCAGTTGGCGGGTGGACGGCCCATTGGCCAGGTGGTCGTGCAGGACGGCAGCACCTATTTGGGGAACTCAAAAGTGCGCCGGGCGGCGGTAACGCCTGCTGATATTGCGGCCTTCGCCGACTATAATGCCGGGCTTCCGGCGGCGCAGCAGCGCGCTCCCGTTGGTCAGGTGTTGTCGGTGGTGGACGATTATCTCAACCTGGCAGGTCGCAAACTCGAAGGCGTTGATGTCTCTGTTCAATATCGTTTGCCGCGGACGCGTTTCGGTCAGTTTACGCTTCGTGGTGAAGGGGCCTGGATGGGCCGGTTTCAAGAGCAACTCGAGGAGGGGGCGATCGTGCAGGATAACTTGAACGAGAACGGGATCTCGCGCTGGAAAGCCAACGCGAGCATTAGCTGGCGCAAGGGCGACTGGAGCGCGGGGTGGTTTACAACGTACGTCAAGGGCACGGTCGATAGTTCGGCCGCTTTGGGGGTGGCGAGCACGGACTCGGCGATTGTCGATGCGGTGTTGGGGGCGTTGAACTACCCTGATTACTTCCGTGAGTTTAGTGACACGGCTGGCGTCACCCGGCTGGGCTATCTGGTGGAGGACTGGATCTCGCATAACACGTATGTGAACTATCGATTCGGCCGGCGCTCGCACGAGTGGTTGCGCGGAATGAGTGTACGTGTCGGCATTAACAACGTGATTGATAGTGATCCTCCCCTGGCCGACGAATCGCGCGGTTATCGGACCGGCGGATCCAATCCGCGTGGGCGCCAATACTATCTGCAATTGAGCAAGAGTCTTTGAGCGGCTTGGGCCCGGGATCGCGTATCCGATTGGAACCATATATCCAATCGGATGATACGAGCCCGCTGCGCCAGCGTGGGCGTTGATCCGGGTGGCGGTTTTGAGCGTCAAATCGCGATTCTGCACTCGCGCCCGCTTCATTCCTTCGTGAAGTCTTTCGCATGATTCGCATCCCCTCCGTTCTCGTCCTCTTTGCGAGTTTTGCCCTGGTTGAACTTGTCGCCACGCCGGTTACGGTTTTGCCCGTAACCGCGAAGTACGGGATGGTGGTCGCCGCGCATCCGGAAGCGGTGGAGGCGGGAGTGGCCGTGCTGAAGGCGGGGGGGAATGCAGTTGATGCCGCGATTGCCACCTCGCTCGCGGTGGGCGTGGCCGAGCCGTTCGGGTCGGGGTTGGGGGGCAAGTTAATGTTGCTCTATTACGAGGCGAGGACGGGCAAGGTGTCTGCGATCGACGCCATGGATGCGGCGGGTTCGCTCAATGTTCAGGACTATATCAAACGTCCCGAAGAGGAACGGAGCTATGGGTATGGCGCAGTCTGTGTGCCTGGCTTACCGGCGGGCCTGTGGCTCGCGCATCGGCAGTGGGGGGCGTTGAAGTGGGGCGACGTAGTAAAGCCGTCGATCCTGCTGGCGCAGGAAGGGTTTCTGATTTTGCCGAAGACGCGCGATGCGTTTGCGGAGCAGGAGCGCAAGCTCCGGCGCGGTGACGCGGAGATCGCGCGGTTGTATTTGCCCAATGGTGAACTCCCGGAGGTGGGGTCGCGTCTAGCCAATCCGGATCTTGCGCGCACGCTGCAGGCGTATGCGGAACGCGGGCGGGATGGCTTTTATCGCGGCCCGGTTGGGCTGGCGATTGCGGCCGCTGCGAAGGCGGGAGGCGGGGTTCTGACCGCTGCTGATCTCGCCCATTATGAGGCGCGGATCAGCGAACCGATGGTCATGGATTTCCGGGGCTACACCCTGGTGTGTTCGCCGCCGCCGACGAGTGGTGCCGCCTTATTCCTTCCGATTTTGAAAGCGCGGGCCGCCGCCGGATTCATCGTCGATGGACATG
>CAYVDZ010000506.1:859-4584 GCA_964450575.1 uncultured Opitutus sp. | reverse complement strand
TTGCCAATCAGGCGAATCGCATGGTCCGCAAAGATACCCGCCAGCGCCGCTTCATTTTTGATCGTGCCCTTGATGATGCCGAGCGAACCGGGCTTTGCGCCCATGACGGGCTCGATCTCGTCGGCCGTTGCCGGACGAAAAACACCAAAGCCCAACGAGCCCAGCTTCGCTTCCTCGAGCTCATCGCAGCCGCGAATGACCACGAGAAACGGTTTCCCATCTCCGATGTAGACCAGGGTTTTGAACTGCTGGTCGGCTGGAACCGAATACGGTGCCGCTTCCAGCGCCGCAATGGTCACGACACCCGGCGTGGCGAATTCCTCGACCGCTCCGACCGGGGCGGCGTCCGCCAGATCGGCGGGGACAAGGGCGCTGGTGGCCTTCTCCCGGTTGGCCGCGTAGCCGCTGGCCTCATTGTAGATCACATCATCGTCACCGATCTCAGCCGGCACCATGAACTCATGGGAGAAGCTGCCGCCCATCACACCCGTGTCAGCTTCAACCGCGATGGCGTGCGCGCCGATCCGTTTGAAGAAGCGCTCATAGGCGGCCTTCATCGTGAAATAGCTTTTGACGGAAGCATCGTCGTTGGCGTCGAACGAATACGCGTCCATCATGATAAACTCGCGGGCGCGCATCAGACCGAAGCGAGGACGGATCTCGTTACGGAACTTGGTCGCGATCTGGAAAAAGTTTTTCGGCAGGTCACGATAGCTCGTGATTTCCGCCTTCACCAGAGGCGTGATGACCTCTTCATGGGTGGGGCCGAGGACAAACTCGGGGTCACGCGCGGCGCGTTTGCCGTCCCCGGCACTGTCGGCGCGGAACATGATTTCACGCGCGGCCGCCCAACGCGGGCCTTGTTGCCACAACTCGGCCGGGTGCACGTGCGGCATCCACAGCTCGATCGCCCCGGAAGTATCGAGTTCCTCGCGGCAGATCTGGGTGATCTTCTGAATCACGCGCAACCCGAGTGGCATGTAGGTGTACAATCCGCCACCTAGCTTCCGCACGAGCCCGGCCCGAATGAGGAGCTTGTGCGAGGCGATTTCCGCATCGGACGGGCTCTCTTTTAAGGTGGGAATAAAAAACTGGGACCAAAGCTTCATGGAGTTGGCCACCGAAACAGTGCGCTTGATCCGGAGCAATTTTATTTCGGGCAGAGTGAGGGCCGATCACCTGTCCCGGTCCGGCTTCCGACGGATTCGATGATCCTTTACCCGGGCGCCAGGCCCGACCCGCGATAGAACCTGCGCGCCAGCCTTGCCAGCCCGACCTCACCTGCGTTTCGCTGATCGCTCATGTCCGCCGCCTCGAAGCATCGCCAGTCCTGGCCAATGAAGTGGATCGCCGTCGCGATCATCCTCTTTGCTGTGCCCTACACGATCCTCACGCTGCGCTATCGCAAACCCGGTCCCGCCTTTCAGCCCTACCAGGACATGAAGAACCGGGCCAACGTCGTCCGCCTGCTCGAAGCCGGTTATCAACGGCTTCCGCTTACTGCCCAACGTCCGGCCGACGGCACCAAAGCCGCCGGCGGTGCAGCGGTCACGCAAGGGCCAGGCGGTTTGCCTCCGGATCTACGTTCCACGCTCGTGGAGACACCCCTGCTGCCGACCGAAATATTGAGTGTATCCGCCGCGCCGACTGGTAATCCGCTCAGGGCCTATGGGGTCCACTTCACCTGCGCGCTTCCGGGCGATCAGCAGCAACTCGGCGGAGCGGACCTCTATATTCGCGGCGACCAACTCGTGATCATCCCCACCTTCGAACGGGTCGGCGGCGAGTTGCTCACCCGATCCCGCCAGACCGTCGTTCTCCTCACCATTCCGCCGGGCGCGGTCAAACCCGGCTCCTATACGGTCACGCTCGTCGCCGAACGCGCTTCGCCGACGTGGCCGCTGGAGATCCGGTGAGCCGGAGTCGCTCCGCCAAGTGAAACCGGCATTCCTGCCTGTTCCGGTATTCCCGGAATACAGACAGGAATGTCGGTTTCACCCAAGCACCCATGACAGACAGGAATGTCTGTTTCACCCAGGGGTCACCCGGGCAGTCCGGGCGGGCCCAAGCGCACCATTGACGCGCCGCACTGCATGCTCGACAACAACGCGCCTTCACCTTGATGAGCTCCAGCACCGGCACCGGTCAGTCCACCACTCCTACTTCAACGTCGGCGATCGCCACCACGATCAAGCCCACGGATCTGCGTGGCATTCTGAAATACGTCCCGCGCTTTCAAGGTCAAATTTTCATCATCGCGCTCGATGGCTCGATTGTGGCCGACGAGAACTTCGGCAATCTCCTCGTCGACATCGCGGTGCTGCGCTCGCTCGCGATCAAAGTGGTGCTCGTGCACGGAATTTCGCACCAGATCAAAGAGCTCTCGGAGATGCGAAACATCGCGATCTCGAACTCCGACGGCACCGGCCTCACTGATGCCGCCACGCTCGATCTGGCGATTCGCGCTTCGTCACGCGTTTCCCATGCGCTCGTCGAAGGGCTGACGCAAAACGCGCTGAAGTGCGCGACGACCAACGCGGTGCGCGCACTGCCCATCGGCATCATCAAGGGCATCGATCAGCAGTTCACCGGCAAGGTCGAGCGGATCGACAAAGAATTTCTCACCGAGCTCATCGAGCGGCAGGCCGTGCCGGTGGTGTCACCGGTGGCCTTTGGTCCGGATGGAAAATCGCTGCGCGTCAACTCCGACCTGCTCGCGGCCGAACTCGCCGAGGCGTTGCGCGCAACCAAAATCATTTATCTCACCCCCGCCCCCGGCTTGCTGATCGACGGGGAAATTCGGCGTGAGATCTCGTTCGATGCACTGAGGAAAATCATTCAGGAACAACCCGAGCGCATTGCTGATTCGGCGTTCAGCAAGGCCGTGCACGCCATCAAGGCGATCGAGAACGGCACGCCGCGCGTCCACATTCTCGATGGCCGGATCTTCGATGGCCTGCTCAACGAGATCTTCTCCAACGAAGGCGTGGGCTCGCTCGTGTACGGCAATGATTACGCGCAAATCCGCAAAGCGAAGAAGAGCGATGTGCGGATGATCTATAATCTCACGCGCGCCGCGGTGCGCCGGGAAGAACTCATCTTCCGCTCGCAGCAAGCGATCGAGAAAAACATCGAGCAATTCTTCGTCTTTGAAATCGATGAGAACATCATCGCGTGCGTCACGCTCTATTTCTACCCGGGCAAGTCCCAAATGGCGGAAGTCGGCTCACTCTACGTGATGCCGTTCTATCATAACCGCGGCATCGGCAAGAAAATGGTCGATTACGCCTGCATGATCGCGAAGGAACGCGGTGCCAGCACGATCTTCGCGCTCTCCACGCAGAGCTTCGGATTTTTCACCAACGTGGTCGGCTTCGAAGAGACCACGAAGGACGTGCTCCCCGAAGTGCGTTTGAAACTGTACGAGGAAAGCGGCCGCAACGCCAAGGTGTTGTCCAAGCAACTGGTGTAAACGGAACGAGGCGAAGCAAGGCCGAAAGTGATACAGGCATTCCTGCCTGTTCCGGTATTCCCCGGAGGACAGACAGGAATGTCTGTATCACCCCGGCACCCGGGCATTCCGGCCTCCGCCAGTGAAAGTGACACAGGCATTCCTGCCTGTTCCGGTTTTCCCGGAGGACAGACAGGAATGTCTGTTTCACTCCCGGCGCCCGGGCATTCCGGCCTCCGCCAGTGAAAGTGACACAGGCATTCCTGCCTGTTCC
>CAYVDZ010000506.1:0-759 GCA_964450575.1 uncultured Opitutus sp. | reverse complement strand
GTGTTTCCCCGGAGGACAGACAGGAATGTCTGTATCACCCCGGCACCCGGGCGCCCTCCCTCTTGCGAACTTACGCTTTCAGTTCGACGACGACTTGAACCTCCGTCGTCGAGCCGCGGGGCAAGCCGTTCACCGCCACCGCGGCGCGCGCATGTTTGCCGATTTCTCCGAAGACTTTCACGAAGAGATCACTCGCTCCGTTAATGACCGCGGGACTCTCGGTGAAGCCGTCAACCGCGTTCACGAATCCACTCACAAAAACAATGCGCACGATCTGATCGAGCGAACCGACCGCCGCCTTGATATTGGCCAGCGTGTTGAGCGCACAGATCTCGGCCGACTGGTAACCCGACTCCACCGTGTGGTCCCGGCCGACGGGTCCGGTGTGCGTCATTTTTCCATCCACCGCGCAGATCGTGCCGGCACAATAGAGCAGGTTGCCGGTGCGCACCGTCGGCACATAGCTGCCCGCGGCCGCAGGTGGATGGGGGAGCCTCAGACCAAGTTCAGCGAGTTTGGATTCAGGATTCATAAAACTTAAAATGCCGAAGAAGAGCGGAAGAACGCCACCGGCTCCGTAATGGAAACCCGGTTACGGCTCCGGGAGGAATTCAGTCGTGGCAACCTGCGCGACCGGCACGGGAACCTCCAGAATTTTCAGTTCCGTGAGAATCCGCATCTCACGCTCAATCCGCGCCAGCGACAACGCCCCCACGTACTCACCTTGCGCGGCGATCCCGCGCAAGGTGAGTACGTGGG
>CAYVDZ010000505.1:0-4590 GCA_964450575.1 uncultured Opitutus sp. | reverse complement strand
GTGATGTACTTTTGGTCCGGCGTTGACACGCCGCTACGGATGTGCTTTCTGCCTTGGATAGCCGTAGTCCGCGGTAAGGTGTGAGAACGACTCCGCAAGCTCCGCCCTAGTCTTTACTCAGGGCATGTTCGGTTCGCGCACTTTATCACGTCCGTGACAAAGTCTGTCCGATCTGAACGGCAGTACCCGCTGCGGAAGGCGGTTTGCCCAACCCAATTAGGGGGTGGGCTCCCGCTGGACGCGCGGAGTCTCCGGTGTAACAAAAGGGGGGGCAGTTGCTGGGGGGCAATCATGGGAAGCGTGTTTATCAGTCACGCGGGCGCCGATCAGGCGCAGGTAAAGTTTATCCATCAGGCTCTTAAAAAACGTGGCCATCGCGTTCGATTCAGTTCGGACTTCCTCGATGGCTATGAGGCTGGGGTGGATTGGGCCGAGCAGATCGAAGTCGAGGTAAAATCCTTTGACCTGACAGTGTTCTGGATCACCAAGAAGTGGCTCTCCAGTCCTCACTGCGTCGGCGAGTATTATGTGGCGCGCCAGTCCCTGACACAGCGGCGAATGATGATGATACAGGCACCGGATGCCCCCTTTCCTCCGGTCAGGCGCTATCATCACCGCTACACCACCAACAAGCCGTCTGACATTCTCCAAGAACTTGAGAAGCGTCTCGCAGCTGTCGAGTTAAAGATAGACCCCGGCGCTCCCTACCCTGGCTTGCGGCCAATCTACGAGAACGAGACCCATCTGTTCTTCGGCCGGGAGCAGCTGGTGCGCGACATGGAGGCGCGCGCCTGGCACCGCAACAAGCACGACGACCAGCGCCGCCCGCTGAAAGTAATCGTCGGCCCCTCTGGCGTTGGGAAGACCTCGCTTCTGCGGGCGGGGCTATTTGCCCGCTGCCAGGCACCTACGCGCGCCAGCGGCGCGGGAGACACAGCCTTTGCAGGTGCTTTCGATCTGACCATGCCGCTCGAGCAGTCTCTCATACAGGCCCTAGGCGTTCTGGCAGGCGAGCATGCGCCAGCGCGCACGAACGCGCTGCAGGTCTTGACCCAACGAGTTATCGACCGCTTTCGCGAACCAGGAGCTACCGGGGTGGGCGCTCGGGCCATCCTCTTCGTCGATGGCTTCGAGCGTTTCTATGAGCGGGAGAACAAACACCTTCGCGCGCTGGTCGCGCGCGTGCTGCGCGAATCCCGGGTGAACGTCGTGACGAGTATGCGCAGCGACGCACTTCCGCTGCTGACCGACCATGACGAGGAGCTGGCGCCTTTCGCGACCCCGATCAGCATTGCGGCAATTGATGAGGACACACTGCCTGACCTTATCGTCAAGCCCGCCGAGCGGATGGGCTGGAAGGTCGATCCGGGCGTTACGGATGAATTCGTTAGTTTCTTCTCCAACAACCGCAACGGCCTACCGCTCATTGCCTTCGCGCTTCGGCAACTCTGGAGCGTGGCGCAGGCGGAGGAACTGGCCCGAACCGGAAAGGTCATACACATCGGCTTGTTGCAGCGCGTGGCGTCAGGGGAACGGGGCGCCATAGCTTCACTCGTTTCGGATCACTGCTCCGCCCTTGATGAAATGCTTGGCGCGGACGTGGATGAACCACTCCAGCGAATCCTTTTCAGGGTTTGCAGGTGGGAGCCGTTGACTGGCGTCATCCGTCCCCACGCCATCAGTCTTGCCTCCGCGCGAACCGATGAACTGGCGCTGGCGAAACAGCTCTGTTCTGAACAGTTTCGGCTTCTCAGCGAAGGCGACACCCAGCCGCCCACCGTGCGCCCTGCGCATGACCGCATACTCGAAATCTGGCCAAAGGCGCGCCGCCTCATCGAGGAAATGAAGCCTCATCTGCTGCTGAAGGCCGAAGTCGAGCAAGAGCTGTTGGCCCTGATGGCCGAAGGCCGTCCCGGCCGCCTGTATTTCCAGTCGCGCAGCCTGGAACAACTCGATGACATCCAGCTGATGATCGAGACTTGGAGCAACGAGCTTGAGCCGCTGATCAGGTCGGAGTGGGAAGCCTATCGCCGGTCGCTCTCGAAAGCTGACCGGATCGAGCTTGCGAACGAGACCATGCTGCGTCGGCAGATTGATTTGCCCCGCGCCTCACTGAGCGGACTTCTGGCCCAGAGCAGTGCTGATAAATCCGACTGGCTGCTTGCCGCCCAGTTTGCGCTTTCAATGGGCCATCTAAGCACCAAGGGACGACGCTACAAGTCGATCATCACGCCGGTCATCCGATCACTGCACGAACTCAGGGAAATCGAGATCTACCACCTACCTGAGACTGCTCACCGGGGACCGTCAATGTACGGTGGAACTCTCGAGGCCATTCCCCTCCGCCTGTCAGCTTTTCATGGCCGCGATCGCATTACCTGGACAACGCCGGACGCCCCGCCCCAACACACGTCTCTCCTGCCCGACAACCACAAGGCCATCCACACCCTTTCGGGCGCGGGTTGGGGGTGTGTTATCTCGGTTCAGGACGAAACCGGATTAGAGCGGGATCGGTATCGTCCAAAAGCCATGTGGATTCACCACCCGACGCTCACGCAGCCCGTGCGCTTCAACCTCGGCAAGCGCAGTTTCGAGGATTTTGCATTGTTCGCGGGCTTGGATGGGCTGGCTTTCGCCTTTGTTGGATCCGACGCTAGCGCGCCTGAAAGCCGGCTGTTGTGGATGTGGCGGACCACTATTCGTGGCCTTAAGACCGAAGCAACGGATGTGAAGTTCGCAAACCTGCAGGCGGTGTGCGAAGTCGATTTCGAAGTGAATGCGCTCGCGATATCAGGCGCAGGACCGAGGGTGTTCGTCGGCGGCGGGCGGTATGACACCACAACCCGGCGTGCGACGGCCTGCGGCGTCACTCACCTGCTCCGCTATCACAATACCGAACTCGGCTTCGAGATCATGCGTTCGGAGCCGGTCGATCTTCCGGAGCTGCAATCGTCCATCGCAAGCGTCGCGATGAGCAAGGATGGCGACCGGCTGATCGTCGGCGACTCGGGCGGGCGGTTGTTCTTTCACGAGCTGAAGGAAGCAGCAGGAGTCGCAAAAACACGCCTGCTGCGCGGAGTCGAGCCCGATGTCGGCATCGGCGTCCGGCGCACGCATCCCGGCCCGGTCACCAGCCTGGCGTTTTCTGGGAACGGCACGCGTGCCTACTCGGGGTCGACCTCTGGCGAGATCAAGATCTGGGATGCTGAAACCGGCGCCCAGATCGGGACGCTCCACGGTCACCGCGGTCGGATTCAAAGTCTCGAGGTCTCGAGCAACGGCCAATTCCTCGCCTCGTTTGGAACAGACGGAACAGCGCGGCTGTGGGACAGCCGGGCGCTTGGTCCGATCGGACGAAGTGCCGAGCTGGCGGACTGGCCGATGGCCATCGCCTTCACCGGGCCCGATGAACTGAGAGCGGCCGACAGCAGCGGAAAGTTGTGGCGGCACCAGTTTCGATCCAGTGCTTCGCCAGTGCTGGTCGGCGATGCTGCAATCAACGTCACGGCAAGCACCGTCATCAAGACCGCAGGAGCGCCCTCAGGCCTCCTGCTCGCGGGCGATAGCGCGTTCGCGTTCTTCCCCAATGGCGCAGCCAGCCTTCGGCGCTTCGACTTTGCCGAGGGAGACCGCCCGATGCGCATCTCGGCGCTGACACAGCTAGACGATGACCACGCAATCGCCGCCGTTCTCTGGCGAAGCGGACGTACGCCGGAAACCGAGCTAATGCGTATCGCCCTGTCGAGCGGTGAGATCGCGGCAACTGGCGCGGTGATTCCCGCTTACATATCGGTCCTCCAGACGCTCTCGAATGGCCGCATAGTTTGCGGACGAGACGACGGCACCGTATCACTCTGGGACCCGGCAACGGGTGGGTTTATCGACAGATCCTTCTCGAAGAGTCGGCGCTCCAGGCTGCTCTGCGTTGCCGAAGCGGTCGATCTCGGTGTCGTGCTTATGGCCGGCAGCATCGTACTCGGACAGAATCCCATCCAAGTCTGGGACCGCGACGAGTGGGGCTCGCGACATCCGCGAGAGTGGATTGCGGGACATCAGGATCAGATTCACGCCATGACCGTGTTGCCCGATGGGCGAACTCTCGCGTCCGCAGGCCGAGATTGCATGCTGCGCTTCTGGCACATCGAAGGACGGATTGCGCTAGGCAGGATTCGGGCGTTTCCCGATTGGATCACGGCGCTCGCCGTGTCGCCCGATAGCGAGATCATTGCCACGGGTGGCTCTCGCGATCGCCGCGTGCGGACATGGGGAGCGCGCCCTTATCACTACGCGAAGGTCGATTGGTCCAACGCCCGGGGCCACTACTCGGATCCTGCAGTTTCCTATGTGGCCGATGTAGTCGCCAAACTCAGGCCAAAGGGTATGCCCTACACCGTCTTGAACCAATTCGGGCTCGGCGCGCTCTCTGTCGATGCATCGCGCGGCGACGACATGGACACATCAGAACCCAACGAAACCGTGGGCGACAGTTCGCCGAGCGAAAGTGGCGCTTAGCCAGGCCGATTTTGCAGCTCACGCCACAGTTCGGTGGGGAGTGAGTAGAGTATTGTACTTTGAAACCGGATACGAACC
>CAYVDZ010000504.1:2304-4594 GCA_964450575.1 uncultured Opitutus sp. | reverse complement strand
TCACTCGTGAATCTCCTCGTTACCGGCGGCTGCGGCTTCATCGGCAGCAATTTTATTCGTCAACGTCTGCTCGAGGCCCACTCACCGCTGACGACCCTCGTCAATCTCGACGCGCTCACCTACGCCGGAAATCCCGCGAATCTCGCCGATCTCGCCGGCGATCTCCGTTACGTTTTCGCCCACGGCGGCATCGGTGACACCGACCTCGTGACGCGACTCCTCGCGGACCACCAGATCGATGCGATCGTGAACTTTGCGGCCGAGTCGCATGTCGACCGCTCGATTGATTCCCCCGAGCCGTTCGTCCAAACGAACGTCGTCGGCACCCTGCGCCTGTTGAACTGCGCCCGGCTGCATTGGTCGAAACTCCCGGAAGCGAAGAAGAACGCGTTTCGCTTTCTGCACGTCTCCACCGATGAAGTGTACGGTACGCTTGGACCCGACGATCCTGCGTTCACGGAGGAGACTCCGTTCGCGCCCAACTCGCCCTATGCCGCTTCGAAGGCCGGGAGTGATCACTTGGTTCGCTCCTATCAGCATACGTTCAAGCTGCCGACGCTGACGACCAACTGCTCGAACAACTACGGCCCGTATCATTTTCCGGAGAAGCTCATCCCGCTGGTCATTCTCAATGCCCTCGAAGGGAAACTGCTGCCGGTTTACGGCGATGGCCGGCAAATCCGCGACTGGCTTTATGTCGAAGATCACGCCGCCGCAATCTGGCTGGTTTTGCAGCAGGGCCGGACCGGCGAGACCTACAATATCGGGGGCCTGAACGAGCAACCGAACATCGATATCGTCACCACCATTTGTAGCCTGCTCGATCGCAAGAGCCCGCGTGCCGACGGCAAACCCTACACGAGCCAGATCACGTACGTGGCCGATCGTCCGGGGCATGATCGCCGCTACGCGATCAACTGCACCAAGATCCAACGCGAGCTCGGCTGGAATCCGAAGGAGTCCTTCGCCACCGGCATCGAGAAAACCGTCGACTGGTACCTCACCCATCGCGAGTGGGCGCAAGAGATCACGACGATGAAATATCAGCGGGAACGACTCGGCGTGTCCGCCAGCGCGTGAGGGAACACGGTTTTCAACTCCAACCCATGACCTCCCCTTCGCCCCTCGCTTCCGGCCTCCCGCCTGTCACCTCCACGCGACGCGGCATTATCCTCGCGGGAGGCTCCGGCACCCGGCTGTATCCGTTGACGATCGCTGTATCCAAACAGCTGATGCCGGTCTACGACAAGCCGATGATCTATTACCCGCTTTCGGCCCTCATGCTGGCCGGCATCCGGGAGGTCCTCGTCATTTCGACGCCGCAGGACCTGCCGCTGTTTCGCCGCCTGCTGGGTGATGGCAGCGCGCTCGGGCTGAATCTCTCGTACGCGGAACAACCGAGCCCCGACGGGCTCGCGCAGGCATTTCATATCGCGAGTAATGTCGGCTTCCTCACCGATCAACCGGCAGCCCTCGTCTTGGGCGACAATCTTTTTTACGGACACGACCTCGTCAGGTCGCTCGAAGCGGCGAGTGCGCGCCCGCGCGGTGCGACGATCTTTGGTTATCATGTCGCCGACCCCAAGAGCTACGGCGTCGTCGAATTCACGGCCGACGGCCGCGTGCTTTCCCTCGAGGAAAAGCCGGCGAATCCAAAATCCAACTACGCGATTCCCGGCCTATATTTCTACGACGCCGATGTCGTGCGGCTCGCGCGTTCGCTCAAGCCGTCCCATCGCGGCGAACTCGAGATCACCGATCTTAACCGGCTTTACCTCGAAGCGAACGCGTTGCATGTGGAACTGCTCGGCCGCGGCACGGCCTGGCTCGATACGGGCACGCACGACTCGCTGCTCGATGCCGCGCAGTTCGTCCACGTCATTGAGAACCGACAGGGCCTGAAGATTGCCTGTCTCGAGGAAATTGCATGGCGGAAAGGTTGGATCGATCGCGCCGGGCTCGAAGCCAACATCACGCGCCTCGGCAAATCGTCGTACGGTGCGTACCTGCGACGCATCGCCAACGAAGAGCGCTAAAGCCGCTTTGTCATTGCGGGAAGCGCCCTGACCAACCACTTCAGCTGAATCGCCGAACCTCGTGAGGAGGCTCGCGCTGACACCCTTTGGTCAGGATCTCGTTCATCATCCCACTCTACAATTGCCTGCCGCTCACGCAGGCGATGTTGAGCAGCCTGCGCGCGACCCTTCCGGCTGAGCTCGCGTACGAAATCATTTGGATCGACGACGGCAGCACGGATGGCACGCGGGACTGGCTGGCAGCCCTCCAAGAC
>CAYVDZ010000504.1:0-2294 GCA_964450575.1 uncultured Opitutus sp. | reverse complement strand
AACGGAATCTCGGTTACGCGATCAGCAACAACCGGGCTGCGGCGGTCGCGCGCGGCGAATTCCTCGTGTTGCTCAACAACGATCTCGTCCTCCAGCCGGGCTGGCTCGATCCCATGCTGGAAGCGCACGCGCAGCTCGGTGACCGGGCCGGCCTGATCGGCAACGTGCAGCTCGATGCCCGCACTGGCGCGGTTGATCACGCCGGACTTGTTATCGGCATTACCGGCAAACCCATTCATGCGCGGGAACTGCCGCCCGAGCGTTTGAGACGCACGCAGTCCAGCTGGCCCGTTCCCGCGGTGACTGGCGCCTGCCTCCTGATCGCCCGCTCGCTCTGGCAGCAATTGGGCGGATTCGACGAAGCCTATTTAAACGGCGGCGAAGACATCGACCTATGTTTCCGTGCGCGGGCCGCCGGTCGGATCAACGTCGTCGCCCTGCGCAGCGTGGTGCGGCATCACGTCAGCTCCTCACCCGGACGCAAAGCCCGGGACGAAGAGAACTCGTATCGGCTCGCCCGGAAATGGCATCGCGAGTTCCTCGCGGCCGCCGATTACGGCGTGCGCGCGTGGTGCCGGGAGTGCCTGGCGGCCGCCTGGCGGGAACCTCAGTCCGAAGACTTCGAGGCGGTGCTGACAGCGGCGGCGTTCCTCGGCGGGCTTCGCCGCACGTGGCCTCGCGCCGCCCTCATCGGAGTCGAAACCGGAATGGCGCGGGAACTTGCCCGCTGGAAAGAAATGTTTTCGCAGTAATTGCGAGGCGTAGGGCAGGTCTGTGACCTGCCTACAGCGGGTCAAAGACCCGCCCTACTTTAATCGATCCAGCTGGATTGCAGCGCCCTCGTTCCTCGGACTCGCAATGACAATGGAAAGGGAATTTCCGGGCTAACGGGCTTCACTCGCGAACGACTCACGACGCGCTCCGCGTGACCTCGCGCACGACAGACTGCGGTCGCTGGTTGATCGCGAGGAACATCCGACCAACGTATTCGCCGATCAGGCCGAGCATGACAAGTTGCGTACCCGAAAAAATCAGCAGTCCAGCCATAACCCAACCAAAGCCGTATTGCGGGCCTTGGTCGTGCAGCCATAGCCAGAAAATCCACCCAAGCGCGCCGATTCCCACGCCGGCAATCAAGAGTCCGATCACCGTCGCGACCCGCAAAGGCAGCACGGAAAAGTTAATCCACGCGCTCAACCAGAGCCGCACCAGCCGGCGAAACGTGTACGTGCTCGCGCCGGCTTGCCGCGCTTCGTGGTGCACGCGAATGGAGCCGATCCGTTGCGTGACCTGCAGCAGCAACCCGTCGATGTACGGATACGGTCCGGCGTATCCAATAACCTGTTGCGCGACGAAGGCGTTGACGCACCGGAAGCTCGAAAGATAAAAACCGTGCGGCTTGTCGAGCGCCCAATCGGTCATTCGGTTGGTGAACCAGCTGCCGAAATTACGCCAGGCCGAGTGTTGTTTCTCCTCATAGTGGCCGAAGACCACATCGAGGCCGCTCTCCACTGCGTGCTGCCACAGCCGCGCCGCCTCAGCCGGCGGGTGCTGCCCGTCGTCATCGAGGTTGACGATATGAGCCCCCCGCGCGTGCCGCCAGCCAGTGAGCACCGCGTTGTGTTCGCCATAGTTGCGCGCGTGCTCGATCAGCGTGATCGGAACGCGCGCCGTCCGAACCAGCTCGCGACAGACCGCACTGGTGGGTTCACCGCTGCCGTCGTGCACGAGTACAATCTCATGTCCACCGGGGATCGTGAGTGCTTCGATGGCATGCACCACGGTGCCGATCGTCTCCGCACTGTGATAAAGGGGTATGACGAAGCTAAGCGCCGGACCAGACATCGCAGAGATTAGCCGCAAAAACGCTCCGCCAGCGCAAGACCTCGTTCATAAATATGGACGTCGAAGTGAAAGGGAGACAGCAAGTGACACCGACATTCCTGTCTGTTCCGCGGCCCGAAGCACAGGCAGGAATGCCTGTTTCACCTCCAACCCAGACCGGAAGTCAGCCTCGGCGGCATTGAAAGTGACACAGACATTCCTGTCTGTTCCGCGGTCCGAAGCACAGGCAGGAATGCCTGTTTCACCTCCAACCCGGACCGGGAGTCAGCCTCGGCGGCATTGAAAGTGACACAGACATTCCTGTCTGTTCCGCGGCCCGAAGCACAGGCAGGAATGCCTGTTTCACCTCCAACCCAGACCGGAAGTCAGCCTCGGCGGCATTGAAAGTGACACCGACATTCCTGTCTGTTCCGCGGCCCGAAGCACAGGCAGGAATGCCTGTTTCACCT
>CAYVDZ010000503.1:0-4608 GCA_964450575.1 uncultured Opitutus sp. | reverse complement strand
GCATGCGCGCTCATATCCAGGGCGGCACTCGTCATCGCGGTGCGGAACGCGGACAGCGCTTCCTTCGAATCGTGGACGGTATCTTCCTTCTGTATCAGCGACAGGGTGACAGCGGTGACAGCGATCAGCACGCCGAGGCTCGCGGCCAAACCCATCCAGGTGGGCCGGCGCCACCACGGCACGCGCCGGATCGTCGACCGTGCCAGCAAGAGTTGTTGCTTCAGGTCGGGGGGGACGGGCTGCGAACGAATCTTGGACGCAAAGGCACGGTCGATCGCCTGTTCCTCGGCGAACCAGTGTCCCAACGCCGGGTCCTGGCGGACGAGCGCAAGGGCTTCTTGAAATTGCGGGTCGCGGGCGTCCTCACTATTGGGACGATAGGCCCTCAGGATGAACTGGGCTTCTTCTCGATTCATTACGCTTGAGTTTTGGTCCGCGGCTGGGCCGGCAGCGGGATCACATTAGAGGATTCGGGCCGGCCAACGCGGGCCAGCACCAGGGTGCGCAGGATGGCTTTCGCGCGCGCGAGTCGCGACATCACGGTGCCAATGGGAACGTCGAGCAGCTCCGCAATCTCGCGATAAGAGTGACTCTGCAGGTAAAACAAAACCAGCGGAGTGCGATGGTGCTCGTCGATCTCCTGCAACGCCTCAACGGCGGCGGCGCCATCCATCTGGTCAACGATATCAGGCGTGAGCGCCGGCAAGTCGGGAGCGGTGGTGGAAAGCTCCGAGTGGGGAAAGCGCTTCTCATGGCGTTTCCAGCCGAGGAACACGCGATAGAGGGTCGTGAACAGCCAGGACTTCACCTTGGTCCGATCGCGAACTTGGTCACTCTTGCTGAGCAGCCGGCAGTAGGACTCCTGGGTGAGATCGCGAGCGTCGTCGGGATTACGTGCGAGGCTGAGCGCGAACCGATAAAGGTCCTCGTGATAGAGCGCCACCGCTTGTTCGTAATCCACTTCGTCCACGCTCATGAGAGCATTAATAACCGGTTCTATTCCCTGACACCCCGTGATCATGACGTCACGGCATTTTGTGCGCAGGCAAGGGAATAAGTCGAACGGTCGAACTTCCCATCGGCGTAACCTCTCAACACCCACAGTAGAAACCACTCCGTCCGATTTATGAAAATCACAGGTACTCACACCCTCCTCCTGATCGCGCTCTTCGGAGTGTCGCTCACCGCAACCGCTCTTGCCTCCGGGACCTATTCGGGCCGCGCGCCGAAGCCGCCGGCCCACTCCGCTGACTCTGCAAAAATGGACCGCGAAAAATACGGTCTTGGACAGAAAGTTTATGATGGCGGCGCCATGACACCCGGTGGCGGCAACGCCGACGCGCAAAGACCGCGACTCAAGGCCGCCCAGATGAAACTTCCGGCCGATGCGGCAAAGACCAAAAACTTAAGCACCCTTGCCGGCAAGCTCTCGGCCCCGCAACTCGAAGCGCTGGAGTACTTCGTCGAGCAGCGTTTCGGAGCTAGGAAATAACCCACCATCACGCGCTTTAAACACCCGCCGTATTGCCATGATCACTCCCTTTTTTCTCCGGCCCGTCTGGGCAGCCGTTGCCCTGCTCGCCGCCGCCCCCCTCGCCTCGGCCCAAAACGTCTGGCTCGTCGAACCCGGCGCCCTGGTTCTGACGCCGAGTTTCACCTCGCAGTCGTATGATACATTTTATGCCGGCACCACCAAGATGACACTGCCCGACGATATCACGCAGCGCACGACCTCTCTGCGATTTGATTACGGCCTCACCCCGCGCCTCGCCCTCGATGCGAGCATTGGCTACACTCGGGTAGACTTCAAACCACCGGGCGCAAGCTTCCGGCGCTCGGGACGCGACGATTCGCGCTTGGGCCTCACGTACGCGCTGACGGCCGAGAGCTCTGAATTGCCGGCCATCACCTGGCGCGTGGGCGCGATCATCAAGGGCGGCTACGATGTTCCAACCAGTCTGCCGCCCATCAACCCCGGCGACGGCGCGAGTGGTTTCGAAACCTCCCTCGCGGCGGGCAAAACCGTCGGCCAGGGCCTCGCGGTTTACGGAGAAATCGGCTACCGAAATCGGGATAGCGGTGTGCCCGACGATCTATTCGGGAGTGCCGGCATTGCGAAGCAGTTCGGAGCCCTTGCGATCAATGTCGGGTATCGCCGCAGCCAAGGTTTGAGCGGAGGCGACATCGGGGGACCGGGGTTCGGCACGCGTTTCGGATTTCCCGGCGTGAAGGAAGTACAACAATTCGGCGAACTTGGCCTGTCGTTCACTGATCGCGGCGGTCGGAGCTATCAGGTGTTTGGCGCAAAATGTTTCGGTGACCTTCGCAACGCAGGGCAGACCTTGTTGCTCGGCGCCGCCCTGAGCATCCCCTTCACGTTCTGAAAAACATTGCAAGAGGCGGGCCCATTGGGCCCGCCCTTTATAGATCCCACTATCAATGGATCGCCCGACCGACTCGCGTCTCTATATAGACAGGCAGGCCTCGCGCCGTGTCTGTCGGCGTCGACTATAGCTCACGCAGCCGGCGAGAAAAACGGAGCCGAACTCAAGCGGTCGCAACCACCACGGATGCTCGAAATTCCCCAGTGACGCGTCACCCAGATTTAAACCCGTCACGTAAGCAAGACTCACGGCGGCGAGCGCAGTAATGCCCGCCGCCGACATCCGCAGCGCCACAAACGGCCAGAGCCACAGAAAATACCAGGGGTTCGCGGTCGCCGACAGCAGCAGGAATGCGCCATAAATCCACTCCCCCGGTGGCAGCGCAGGGTTCGGAGCAGGCAGATTCACCCAGCGCCGCAATAACAGGAGCCAGATCAACGCGAACCCGAGGGCGCACGCGGCCTGCGCCACCTCGCGAGATGCGACCGCTTGGACAAGGGCGAAGATACTCGAGTTGAACTCCCACTCACCCGCCATCGCGCGCAATCCGGCCAGGTCGGCCGCGCTTCCGCGCAGCCAGAACGGCGCATAAAGCGCGAACAGCGCAGCGAAAGCCGCCGCCCAGGCTCGCCGGCCCAATCGCCAGAGCACGAACGGCACGAGCAGCAAAGCGAAGACCTTGGCCGCGATCGCCAAACCGGCGGCCACCCCCGCGGCACGCGGCCAGGAATTTCGACCGAGCCACCAAGCGCCGATGAGGAGCGCGAGCGCAAAGATGTCTGGATGGACGTTGAAACCCGTTTCGAAAATCGCGAGCGGACACCACGCGAGGAGCAGCCGTCCCCGTGCCGGCAACACCGGCCAGAGCAGGGCGAGGATTGCCAGCTCGGCGCCAAAGAGAATGAGTTTCCAAGGCCAGAGTTGCGCGGGCGCGAGCACATGACTCAGTCGAAACGCCCACTGCGTCAGGGGTCCGTAGACCGTCGGCACTTCGGGATGATTGATCCGGTCGAGTACCGCGCGAAATTCCGGCGGCACCGTCTCGTCGTTGAAATGCGCCTGAGGTGCCGTCGCGTAGGGATCACCCATTGTCGCGAAACGATATCCATCCCAGAGAAAGCGATGGTGATCGTCCTCCATGACTGGCGCGGCCCAGGCCGTCACGAACCGGAAAGCGATGGCAAACCCGAGAATGATCGGCGCCGAAGGGTGCACCGGAGAGCGCAGCGTCCACCCCAGCGCCGCCCAAGTGATGGCGATCGTTCCTAACATCCAGCCGAGCGGCGCCAGTGAGGTGTGGGAGATCCACGCCAACCCGCTCCAAGCCGCGAGGGAAATACCGCCGGCCAACCAAACCGGTCCTCCTTCAGAAGCGGCAGCGGGGGCGGACGGTTCGGAGGAGTTCACCCGAATGGGATGACGAAGGCGTCGCTGTATTCCGAAATATGTTACGTTGAACGATGCTTCGGCGAGTGGGGACCTGCGTCAGACCGCTGTCCGCTGACGTGACGGAAAGCCCGTCCAACTTCGGGCGTGGTTTCCAGGAAACGCGCGCGGCCGCCCCTTATTTTCCGAGCGCCCGCCGCTCTTCGGTCCGGAGGTTTTCCTTCGCCCGCAGCAGCATGCGCAAGGGATGCAATTCCTCCTCCAACGTGAGTGGCATCGGCACGCCCGCCGCGAGATTCGCGACGACCGCATCAAAATAGTCGATACCCGCAACGCGCGGCAGCGTTTCCACTTTGCCCTGGGTCACGAGACGCGTGCGCGCCCCACCCTCGTCGGACTCGATCAAACCTTTGGTGCCGAAAATGCGCAGTGTCTCGTTGCCATGAGGCAACGGTGTGCCGGCCGGGTTAAGGTAGTTCAGGATGATGGTACCGAGTCCACCGTTTTCGAGGGTGAGCTGCGCCGTGCTGGCGGTTTTTCCCGCTCCGGATTCGGGCGAACCGAAGCGCGTTTCCGCCCCGGTCAGGGTCTTGATGCGGACACCGCTGACATGCTCGACCAAACGCGCCGCGTGAACTCCAGCTTGAAGAAACATGCCGCCGTCGATCGCTTCATCCTGGGCCCGCTGCTGACCGTAACGGTACGATTTTTGGACGAAGACCTGAACGACGTCACCGATGGCACCGTCGCGCACCAACTGCCGCATCGCGCCATAATGGGGCGTAAACGCGGTGCCCGCCATTTCGTGAAATTGTTTTCCCGCCCGCTTGGCGGCCGC
>CAYVDZ010000502.1:0-4646 GCA_964450575.1 uncultured Opitutus sp. | reverse complement strand
CATCCTGGACGCCGTGGAGCACGGCTTGGTTGAAGCGCGGATCGGGATTGTTCGAGAGCAGCACGATCTTGGGCGGAACGAGGCCCCAATCGGCGCGGTGGGCGAGCACGCGCAAGCCGCGCTTCTGTTCGGCAACGACCACGCCATTCTGCGCCAGCACCGTGATGGCTTTATGCGCGGTCTGCAGGCTGACCTGGAAATGCGCCGCCACGTCGCGCACCGAGCGATACCGGTCACCGGGACAGTAGTGTTGCTGGATGTCCTGTTGGATGTCGTGCAGCAGCGACTGGATTACTTTGCGGGGCATTGCGAAGAGGTGAAGGCGTTCGCAACGCGGGTGCAAGCGCGGGCGGCGCGCAATCAGGTTTGCCCGGCAAGACGATCGTAAACGCGATAGAGCGACTGGTTTCCGAGCGCGCCCTCGCCGTGCGCGAGGGCCGAGGAGTAGAGCTGGGCGACTTGGCTGAGGCCCGGCAGCGGCACATGCAGCGTCGCGGCCAGTTCGGTCACGAGGCGCAGATCCTTGGCTTGGAGATCGATTTTGAAAAGCGGGCGGTCATCACGCGCGAGAATGAGAGCGCCGTGGTGATCGAGAATCCAGGAAGCCCGCGGCGCCGCCGAGCAGCGCTTCCCGTAGGCGGCCGAGGTCGATGCCGGCGGCGCGGCCCAGCGCGAACGCCTCGCACACCGCCTGAATGTGCAGCGAGCACACGACCTGGTTGCAGAGCTTGACCGTCTGACCGGAGCCGCTCGGCCCGAAATGCGTGATCGTGCGTCCGAGTTTGTCGAGCAGGGGCCGGGCGCGACTAACGGCAGCGGCATCACCGCCGACCATGAGTGTCAGGGTGCCGGCCTCTGCACCTTTGACGCCGCCGCTTACCGGCGCATCGAGCAGCGCGATATTTTCGGTCGCGAGTCTCGCCGCCATCCGCCGCGTGGCGTCGGGTGAGATCGTGCTGAAATCGATGGCGAGCGCACCGTCCGCGAGGTGGTCGAGCGCGCCACCCGGTCCGACCAACACCGCTTCGACCTGCGGGGTGTCGGGCAAGCTGGTCAGGACCGCGTCGGCTCCACGCAAAGCCTCGGCGAGGGTCGGGCTTTGGTGGAGTCCGGGCAGTGCGAGATCGGTCAGTGCATCGGGCCGCGTGTCGTAACCGCGAACCACATGGCCGGCTCGCGCGAGATTCGCGGCCATGTGGCGGCCCATCGAACCGAGGCCGATGAAGGCGATCGTCAATGGAGAAAACATGCAAGGGCCGACGCCGGCTCAGAAACGCTTCGTCACGTCCACATACCACGAGCGACCGCGGGCATTGTGCAGGCTTTGATTGAAGCCATATTGCGAATCGGCGAGGGGCGGGTCTTCGCCCAGCACGTTGTTTACGCCCAGGCGGAGTGTCGTGCTCCGCAGAGCGCCGCCGAGCACGGTGGATTCCTTTTTGAAGCGGTAGCTGCCAAACGCGTTGAACGTCCACCACGAGTCTACGATGAGGAAGCGGTCGCTCGAAATGTAGTCGGCGGTGTAATTGCCCGCCGCCGCCTGATCGTTTACGGCGCTGGTATTTTGAAACGTGCCGACGAAACGCCCCAGGACGCCGAGGCTCAGGTTATCCTTCTCCCAACGGACGGTGGCGTTGCCCCTCCAGAGGGGAAGACCGTCGCGCCAGCGTTGATTGCTGAATGCCTGACCGGCGCTGTTCTGCACCTCGAATTTCTTCGTGTAAGTCGCGTCCGTCTTGAGGATGAAGCGGCCGATCTGGAATTGGGGCGTGCGATACTCCGCGCCAATATCGAAGCCTTCGATGTTCCGCGCGGCCGCGTTCACGTATTCGGCATTCACGAAGCTGATAGCGCCAATGACACCACGCTGGTTGGCCGCAACCGCCATCGCGTTAAAGGCGGCGAAACGATCACGGTCATCCTGCGTGACCGCGAAACGGGTCACGTTGGAATTACCTTTTCCCGCGAGGTCCACGTTATTGATCGGTGTGCCCGCAGCGACCTGACGACCGGTCTCGGCGACCAGCAAGTCGCGATCGATGAAGAGCTGGGCGTTGAAATCGATGACGCCAATGGCGTCGGTCTGCTTGATTTTGTAGTAGTCCACCGTGAATGAGAGCCCTTTCACATAGGGCACCTCAACCACGATGCCGTAAGTGCGGCTTTCGGTTTCCTCGGGCTTCAGTTTGTCGTTGCCGGTGCGGAGGTTCTTGATCGCGGCGCTGGTATCGGAGATGAGGGCGGTGACAGGGCCGCGGTAAGGATCGTTGGAGCCGACGTTGGTGCGCTGGAGCGCGCCGCTGAAGAGCTGGGCGATATTGGGGGCGCGGAAGCCCTCGTTGTAGCTGCCACGCAAAGCCAGCCAGCGGTTCATGCGATAGTTGAGACCGCCCTTGGGTTTGGTCGCGCTCCCGAAATCGCTGTATTTCTCGTGACGGACCGCAAGATCGATCGAGAGGCTGCGCACCAGCGGGATGTTCTGTTTCGCGCCGAGGAGCGGAATGTTCAGCTCGGCGAAACCGGAATAGACGTCGCGTTTTGCGTGCGTATCGTCACTCGGGCTGATCGCGACGAAGTCGTTGTCGCCGGAGATTGGGCTGAAATTTCCCCCGACCGGAGTGCCAGTGGGATTTCGTCCGGCAAAGGGCGCAAGCGTGAAGTCGTAGGTGTCATGCCGCCATTCGCCGCCGCCAGCCACAGAGATTCGCCCTCCAGGCAAATTGAAGAGCTGGCCGGCGACTTTGGCATCGAAGGTCGTCAGCGACGACTCGCCTTCGCGAATCCAAGCGTCGAGCAGTGGATCCATGACCGAGGCGGGATTCGTGTAGGCAGGACCGACGACGAGAGCGCCGTTTTGCACACTGAAGGTGGTCGGAAACGGATTGAACGCATTCGTGCCGGTGCGGGCGAGCGCCTCGCGCACTTTGCTTTCGCGGTAGTTGCGACCCTCCTCGTCGTGCGTCGTGTTGCGCGCGTAGAGGAACGAAGAATCCCAACTCCAGTTGTCGGTAAACTTGCCGCGAGCGCCGGCGACGAGCCGGATGGCGTCGGAATCGACCTTGCTCGGACGCGCGCCGCTTTCCGGCCGACGGAGATCCAGGATGATGACATCGGAAGGCGTGCCGACAAGTCGTGCGCTGCCGTCGGCGTTTGGCGCACCGGTCGGACTAAAAAATCGTGAGCCAAACGGGTTGTAATAATTACCGGCGGTGGCGACGAGGAAGTTGTCGGCCGTGGAATTGATGGCCGCGGGATCGCGCGTGAGTTTGGTCTGCGATTTGTAGTAGGCGACCTCACCGAATACCGTGAGACGGTCGGAAAGCTTGTGCTCCACGACGCTGTAGAGATTGTGGCGCTTCGTCGCCGGAATCATAAAGCGATAGGGATTGATGTCGAAATAGTAGTCGTTGGCCGCGTCAGTGAGTAGACGCGAGGGTTGAGCCGCCTGCAAGGCCAGCGAACCCGTGCCGGTGGGCACCATGAAAAAGCTCCCGTTGGTGCTCACCTGGGTTGCCGTCACTTGCGTTGGCCGGGCAGAAGGATTGGAAACGACAAAACCGGCGCCGACGGTGCCGCGGCGGAAACGGCCGAATTCAGTTTGCGTGGAACGATTGTCGAAATCGTTCTCGTTGGTCACGGTGCCATTCCACGGATAGGGGGCGAGGCGGCGCAGGTCAGCGCTTTTGGCATATTCGCGATCACCGGCGAGGAGCGGGGTGCGGTCGAAATAGTCGAAGATGAGGCTGAGACTCGTTTTGTCGGAATTGAACCGGCGGCCGAAAGACGCCGTGAATTTGGTTTCCTTCAGCGTGCTGCCCTCGGATTGGCCGTAGCGCAGGTTAAATTCGAGACCGTTGTAGTTGCGTTTGAGAATGGTGTTGATGACACCTGCGGTCGCATCGGAGCCGTAGATCGCGGAAGCGCCGTCGCGCAACACCTCGATGCGTTCGATGGCCGCGGTGGGAATCTGGTTCGCGTTGGTGATGAGCGCGGGGGTCTGCCCCTCGGAGCTCGCGACTGGAAACGGCGCGAGGCGGCGACCGTTGATCAGGACCAGAGTGTTGCCCGAGCTTAGGCCGCGTAGCGCGACGGTAGCGAGATCGCCGCGAGCGCCGCCGGTGAGCGCTTGCGATTCTCCGAGTTCGGGGATGGCGGTGAGCTGCGGGATGTATTCGAGCATCTCCACGAAGGTTGTCCCTCCGCGGGCTTCGAGGTCCTTGGAGTCAATCACGGTCACGGGCAGCGTGGTCTCGACGTCGGTTCGCCGGATGTTGCTACCGGTGACGGTGAACACATCGAGCGTGACGGTCGCGGTTTCCTCTTTCCTCGGGCTGGCAGGAGCGACGGATTGAGCGCGGAGTGGAACTGCGGCGAGAACGAGCGCGAACGCGACGAGCGCGCGCGGGGGTGATACGTTTGGTCTCATGGTGGGGCTGGGCTTGAACGGGCGGTTTTACCGACCTCCCTGGCGCTTAGAATTTCAGCGTCGTTGAGAAGCTGAAATTACGCTTCGTCGGGTAGTAGTAGGCGTCGACGGCGACGTTGTCGGCGCTGGCCGAAGCCGGGTCGTAGCCCACCGCCCACTCCGTCTCGAACAGGTTGCGCACGTTGAACTGAAACACCCAGTCGCGGCCCCAGAGCTTGGC
>CAYVDZ010000501.1:1626-4650 GCA_964450575.1 uncultured Opitutus sp. | reverse complement strand
GAAGCGGAGCGACGAAGCAATCGAGCTGGATCACCACGGCGCGCTTCGCGCACCTGCTAATGAACACCTACCGTTTGTCATTGCGAAGGAGCCTAAGCGACTGCGGCAATCCACGCGTCCCGATGGATTGCCACGCTCGGCCAGCCTCGCTCGCAATGACAATCGGGGTGTTCACAAGCCCCACGTTCGCCTAAACCGCTCCCCCTTAATTTTCCGCCCAAATTGTCTTTAGGATTGGAGCGTTATGGGGCACCGGTGCCTTCGTGATCAAGCGACCGTTCCTTGCGGCTGCCCGCGGACACGCCGTCATCCATTCCGACTCCCGCACCTCCTGAACATGAAACTCCACCCCCTGCTTGCTACCTTTACCGGCTGTTTGGCGCTCACGAACTCGAGCCTCATGGCTCAGAGTGCCACCCCGGCCGCCACCGCTGTCCCAGATGCGGCCGTCGTGCTCTCGCCGTTCGAGGTCAATTCCGCCGAGGACAAAGGGTACGCCGCTTCGTCGGCGCTCTCCGGCACGCGCACCAACGAGAAGCTCGCCAATCTGCCCAACTCCATCTCGGTCTTCACCGCCGACCTCATGAGTGACCTCGCGATCACCGACTTCTTCGGTGCGGTCGACTTTGCCGTCGGTGCCGAGAATCAGTTCAACGATCAGGGCACGATCGGCGCGCCGGTCGGCTCCCGCTCCGGCAACCAGATTAACTTCCGCGGCATCCCGTCGATCCGCCAGCTCCGTGACGGCTACCCGTGGTTCCTCCCGCAGGACGCCTTTAACACGGAGCGGATCGAGTTTTCCCGCGGTCCCGGTGGCTTGGCCTACGGCGATGTTGATCCCGCCGGCATCATCAACGTCTCGACCAAGCGCGCCACCTTCCAGCGCCGGGCCACCGCCTCCGTCCGCTACGACAATTTCGGCACGCAGCGTTATTCCGTCGACATCAACCAGCCCGTCCTCCCGCGCCTCGGCGTCCGCTTCAACGCCCTCGCCTCGGAGGTCGAACAGTTCCGCCAGCGCAACAACCGCAACCATCACGGCTACGCCGGCGCCGTCCGCTGGGAACCGTTCGCCCACCGCCGCACGCGTCTCGACGCCACGATCGAGGTTGGTCGCACTTCCTACCAGCTCGGTCACCTCCACCTCAACGACCACGTCACTCCTTATATCCGTGGCTCCGGCACGAACGCCGCCGACGCCGATCCCCTCCGCGCTGGCGTCCAAATCAACGGCGTCGGCATGCGCCGTATTGCCGCTCCGGGCAACACGCGCGTCTTCCTCGACATCGGCGACACGCTTTACGACATGCAGTCGACGGCGACTACGACTTATCGCAACTCCGCCACCCTGACCGGCGCGGCGTCCGCGACTGATCCCCAGAACCCGGCGCTGGTGCCGCTGTTGCCCATCTCCTACGGCATCACCCCGTACGGCCTCGACTGGGGCGGCCCCGACAACCGCGCCGACTCGAAATTCCAAGCCTACACGATCGAGCTCTCGCATTCCTTCGGCGACCACCTGCGGGCACTCGTCTCATTCAACGGCCAGGTCGACGACACGTTGCGCCCGCAGACCTACTCGGCCGCCGGCGCTCTCGGCGTGAACTCGCGCGGGGTGTTTATCGACGTCAATCGCGTCTTGCCGCATCCGACCATTCCTGGCGCCACCATTCCCAATCCGCGCTTCGAGGAATTTTTTATCGCTCACGCGCCCACCCTCGCCACCGACGGCCACGACATCCACGGCTGGCGCGGCACCGGGGTCTACGATCGCAAGCTGCCCTTCTTCGATGCCACGCTCCGCCTCGTCGCGAGCACGAGCTACCGGCGCGAAAAGGTTTACTTCAACACTTTCAACTTCGCGCTCTCCCGTGAGGAGATCGTTCGCCGCGGGCTGACCGGCGCCGCGGCCACGTTCCCCAACAACCTTGTTACTCCCATCCACTATCTCGCCGATGGTAATAGTGACGAGGCACTCAGCCTGCGGATCACGCCCGGTAAGACGGCCTGGTACCGCTCGGGCGGCAACAATAGCCGCTTCGACCAGAGCTTTGGTTCCGGCTCTCTCACGGCCCTGAATTCCTTCTTCAAAGGACGTCTTCACACCACCGCCGGAGTGAGCCGCGACTACTTCCGCCAGAACCGTCATCGCAACAACGTCACCAATGCCGCCACGGGCGAGGTGCAGATGGTCGATCTCGCCGGCAACGTCATCGCCAATCCCGGCGACTACGATGTCCCCACGCAGCGCCTTCGGCGCGACTACACCACCAGCCAGTCCTATGGCGGCGTGTTTCGCGTGCTGCCGTGGCTGGGTCTCGGTGCCGGCTACTTCGAGTCGTCGCTCTTCACCGACAGTGCCGGCACCGACCTCAAAGGTGGCCCCCGCGAGCCCCGCACCGGTGAGGGCGTCGATTACAGCCTGCGCTTCAACTTCCTCGATGAACGGATCAACGCGACCCTCACCCGATTCGAAACCGTGGCCGAGAACAATGCGGTCGGCCTCAGCGCCGCCGCCCAGCTGGAGCTGAACGCCGTCCTGCCCGCCGCCCAGCAGCTCATTGGCACCGGTGATTACCGCGATCAGACGTCCACCGGTTACGAAGCCGAGATCCAGTTCAACCTCACCCGCCAGTGGACCGCACGCGTCACCTACTCGATGAGTCAGGTCATTTTCACGCGCTTCTTCCCCCTGACCGGCGACGCTCTCAGTCTCGCCCGTACTGCCGCGCAGCAGCAAGGCCTCAACCCCGACGAGGCCACGCTCATCACGTCGCAGTTTCTCCAAGACCAGGAAGGCGCCGCGAGGCAGGTGCGCCGCGAGACCGCCAGTCTTGTCACCCGCTACAGCTTTGACCGCGGCGACTTCAAGGGCCTCGCCGTCGGCGTCTCCGCCCGCTATGCCCTCGGCAAGCTGCGCGTGAACAACCCGGGGAATACCGTCGCGGGTCAAATTCTTTACCCGGCCGGTCGCACCAACGACTACGTCCTCGTCAACCCCTTCGCCAGTTACCGTCGAAAGCT
>CAYVDZ010000501.1:0-1526 GCA_964450575.1 uncultured Opitutus sp. | reverse complement strand
GTCGCACCAACGACTACGTCCTCGTCAACCCCTTCGCCAGTTACCGTCGAAAGCTTTTCGGTCGCACCTGGACTTTCCAGCTCAACGTCAACAATGTCTTCAATCTGCGTTCCGATCAGGGTAACAACTGGACCTGGCCGCGCTATACCGACCCCCGCCAGTACATCACGACGCTTTCGGTCGACTGGTGAGGTACGGCGACGCCGGTTCGGATTCGCTTTCCTTCAACTCCCGCTCGCATGGACCTTTCCCGCCGCACGTTCCTCTCCACCGCGCTGGCCGCCTCAGGCAGCTTTGCTCTCGGCGCCACGCCGCTCCCCGCCGCCACCGCTAGCGCGAACCCGCGCCTTCGCCTGCGGCTCGCGATTGCCACGTATTCCTATTGGCACTTCAAGACCGCCAAGGTGCCGATCGAGACGGTCATGGATCGCGCCGCGGAGCTCGGCGTGGCGGGGGTCGACATCCTCCATCGCCAGATGGACCTCACCGAGCGGGCCCCGCTCGACGCCGCCGGCCGCGGTTACCTGCGCAAGCTGAAGCGCCACGCCTTCCTCAACGGCCTCGACGTCTGCTGCGTTTCCACCCACCAGAGCTTCGTGAAGGCCGACCGCGCCGAGCTCGCCGCCGAGATCGCGCATACGGAGAAGTGCATCGAGCTCGCCTACGAGCTGGGATGCCCGGCGATTCGCATCAACACGGGCCGCTGGGGCACGACGAAGAGCTTCGACGCCCTCATGGCCAACCGTGGCATCGAGCCGGTGCTGCCAGGCCACACCGAGGACGAAGGGTTCAAGTGGTGCCTTGATGGCCTCGCCCGTTGCCTCCCCAAGGCCGAACAATGCGGCGTCGTGCTCGCGCTCGAAAACCACTGGGGCCTGGCCCGCACTGCCGCCGGCCTGTTGCGCGTCTTGAACAGCATCCAGTCACCGTGGCTCGGCGCCCTCATGGACACCGGCAACTTTCTCGAGCAGCCCTACGAGCAGCTTGAGGCCATTGCGCCCAAGACGGTCTATGTGCAGGCCAAGACCTACGAGGGTGGGGGGGAATGGTACACGCTCGATCTCGATTACTCCCGCATCGCGGGCATTCTCGAACGCGCCGGATACCGCGGCTGGGTCGCTCTAGAAATGGAGGGCAAGGAAGACCCGAACACCGCGGTGCCGAAGGCCCTCGCCACCCTGCGGGCGGCATTCGGGTAAACACCTCCGCGGGTGCGCCCCCTGGCCGAGTCTCCCGTCGCCCCGGATTCGCCGGAATTTCCGTCCGGTCGCCTCGGTTCGCTTGATGCCCGGCGCGGGCTCGTGATGGTGCTTATGGCGCTCGACCACACGCGCGACTTTTTTCACGCCGGTGCGATCCACGGACTCGATCCCCTGGCCCCGGCCCACACCACGCCGGCGTTGTTCTTCACCCGTTGGATCACGGGTTCCCCCGAAACGGGTCATGTCGTGAATCGTGAAAGTGTGCGAGAGCATCTACCGCGAATTGTCACGAAGGCGTTCGTATAAACGAACCAATGCGAATTC
>CAYVDZ010000500.1:0-4652 GCA_964450575.1 uncultured Opitutus sp. | reverse complement strand
CTTTTGATCAATAACGTCGGGCAGTTCCCTGCCGTGACCGTGTCGTTTAACTTGGAACCGGGATCGTCGCTTGGAGACGCGGTGACTGCGATTGAAAGAGCGGCACTTGAACTGAAGGTGCCGCCAGCAATCGAAATGCGGTTTCAGGGTGCCGCGCATGCGTTTCGTTCGTCGCTCTCAAGCACCTTGCTGTTGGTCCTGGCTGCGGTGATCACGATGTACATCGTGCTCGGCGTGCTCTACGAGAGCACGATTCATCCGATCACGATTCTATCGACACTCCCGTCGGCGACGGTCGGGGCGTTGCTCGCGTTATGGATAACGGGTCGGCCGTTGGACATGATTGCGATCATCGGAATCATTCTGCTGATCGGACTCGTGAAGAAGAACGGCATCTTGATGATCGACTTCGCGCTCGAAGCGGAGCGGCGTCAGGGGATGGCGCCGCGCGATGCGATTTATCAGGCGGCGTTGCTGCGCTTCCGGCCGATCTTGATGACCACGCTGGCGGCGCTCTTCGGTGCGTTGCCCCTGATGTTATCAACCGGATCGGGAGCTGAGTTGCGGCAACCGCTGGGCCTTGTAATGGTGGGAGGATTGTTGGTGAGCCAAGTACTCACGCTCTTCACGACGCCGGTGGTATATCTCTTTTTCGATCGCATCTCCCGCCGCGTACGAACCGACCGGATACGGCCGGCCACCGTCCCGGTGGTGGGTGGGAAAACGGCGGAAGCGCTTACGCGATGAACCTATCGCGTCCCTTTGTGCGGCGCCCGGTCGCGAGCAGCCTCATCGCGGTGGCGATCGTGCTCGTCGGGGCGCTCGCGTATGGGCTGTTGCCGGTGGCGCCGCTGCCTCAGGTGGATTTCCCGACGATCCGGGTCAGTGCGTCGCTGCCGGGAGCGAGTCCTGAAATCATGGCATCGAGTGTGGTGACTCCGCTCGAGCGCGCGCTGGGAAGCATTGCGGGCGTAACCGGGATCTCGTCGGACAGCCGGCAGGGCGCGGGTAGCATCATCTTGGAGTTTGCGCTCGACCGCGACATCGATGCCGCGGCGCGCGACGTGCAGGCGGCGATCAACGCGTCGCGCGGACAACTGCCGGCGGGCATGCCGGGGAATCCGACATTCCGGAAAGTGAATCCCTCGCAGGCTCCAATCATGGCGCTGGCGTTGAGTTCACCGAATTTGTCGCCGGGAGCGCTCTACGATATTGGTTCAACCATCCTCGCGCAGAAACTGTCCCAGGTTTCCGGCGTCGGCGAAGTATCGGTGGGCGGCAGTTCGCTTCCGGCGGTGCGGATCCAGTTGAACCCGCACGCGCTGGCACATTACGGAATCGCATTGGATGAAGTACGCCGGGCGGTGTCGGCGACGAACTCGCTTCGTCCGCGCGGAATCATCGAACAGGATGAGCGGCAATGGCAGGTGCAGATCAGTGATCAGTTGCGGA
This sequence comes from uncultured Opitutus sp., assembly GCA_964450575.1. Classification (GTDB taxonomy): domain Bacteria; phylum Verrucomicrobiota; class Verrucomicrobiia; order Opitutales; family Opitutaceae; genus ER46. The sequence goes on along the minus strand of CAYVDZ010000500.1, from coordinate 3,200 downwards.
AAGCCGACGAGTACCAATCGCTGGTGATTCGCTATCGTGACGATGCGCCGGTGCGACTGGGTGATGTGGCGACGGTGACCGACTCGGTGGAGGATCGTTACAGCAGTGGGTTTCACAATGATCGTCCGGCCGTGCTCTTGATGGTGAGCCGCCAACCGGGGGCCAACATCATCGCAACCATCGATGCGATCAACGAGCAGCTGCCCGGCTTGCGGGCATTGATGCCGGCGGATGCGGATCTAGCGGTGGTGATGGATCGTTCACCGGGAATTAGAGCGACCCTAATGGAGTCGCAGATCACTTTGGTGCTGTCGTGTGGATTGGTGATGTTGGTGGTCTTTCTTTTTCTCGGCAGTGCGCGTGCGGCCTTGATCCCAAGCCTGGCGATTCCGGTGTCGCTGATCGGCACCTTCGGGATCATGTACCTATATGGTTTTTCGCTGAACAATCTGTCGCTGATGGCGCTGATTGTGGCGGCAGGGTTGGTGGTCGATGATGCCATTGTTGTATTGGAAAACATCTCACGGCACATCGAGCGTGGCCTGTCGCCGTATCGGGCGGCGATGCGCGGATCGAGCGAAGTGGGCTTCACGCTGCTCGCGATGAACCTCTCGCTCGTCGCGGTGTTCGTTTCGATTCTCTTCATGGGTGGATTGGTGGAACGTCTGTTCCGCGAGTTTTCGATCACGCTCGCCGCTGCGATCATGGTGTCGCTGCTGGTCTCGCTCACGTTGACCCCGAGTCTGTGTGCACGGCTGCTCGTGCGAAGAGAAGAGCGACCCGCAGGCTGGCTGCGTCAGGGATCGGAACGGGTATTCGAAAGCGTGAAGGCGTTCTATGCGGCGACGCTCGGCTGGGTGCTGCGGCACGCGACCCTCATGTTGATCGTGCTCGCCGGCACGATCGCGCTGAACGTGTCGCTTTACATCAATATTCCGAAGGGATTTTTGCCGCAGCAGGACACGGGGCAATTGACGGGTTTTGCGCGCGGCGATGACGGTTTCTCGTATCAGGTGATGCAGCCCAAGATCGAAATCTACCGCAAGTTGGTCATGGCCGATCCGGCGGTGCAGGATGTGATCGGAACGTCGGGCGGAAGTACGGGTACGAGTAATTCCCGGATGATGATCCGGCTGAAACCGCTGGCGGAACGAGGCGTATCCGCGACCGAGGTGATCAATCGGCTTCGGGAGAAAACGCCTCCCGTTCCGGGAGGGAGTTTCTGGATGAGCGTATCGCAGGATATCGACATGCCCCGGGGCTCGGACGGCGGTTCATACGGGCTCACGCTTTTGGCGAGCGAAGTCGCGCTGCTGCGCGAGTGGTCTCCGAAAGTGTCGATCGCGTTGCAGGATCTGCCCGAGTTGACGGACGTGGATGCGCCCCGGGATGGGGGAGCCAAGCAGGTCATGCTGCAGGTCGATCGCGAGGCGGCGCGGCGACTGGGCGTCAACATGCAGATGGTGACCCAGACGTTGAACAGCTCGTTCAGCCAGCGACAGATTGCGACGCTCTACGAGAGTTTGAATCAGTATCGCGTGATCATGGAGCTGGAGCCGAAGTACACCGAGGATCCTTCCGTGCTCGATCAGGTGGAGGTGATTGGCGCCAACGGGGAGCGAGTTCCCTTGTCCGCCTTTACCAAATACGAGTATTCATTAATCAATGACAGAGTCCGGCACCGTGGCCAGTTCGCCGCGGAGAACGTCGGGTTTTCGCTGGCTGAGGGAGTATCGCTGGAGCAGGCGCTCAACGCGATCGATGCCGCGATGGCGAAGATCATGCTCCCGCGTCAAGTGCAGGTGCAGCTCGCGGGCGCGGCGCAGACCTTTCAGCGTAGTCTGCAGTCTCAGCCGCTGCTCATTCTCGGGGTGCTGCTGGCGGTGTACCTCGTATTGGGCGTGTTGTACGAAAGCCTGGTGCATCCCTTGACGATTCTCTCGACGCTGCCGTCCGCCGGGCTCGGAGCGCTTCTGGCGCTTCGGTTAACCGGTACGGAGTTCACGTTGATCGCATTATTGGGGTTGTTCCTGTTGATCGGAATCGTGATGAAGAACGCGATCCTGATGATCGACTTCGCAATTGCTACGGAGCGGCAGAATGCGCTGGCGCCGAAAGAGGCGATCTTCGAAGCGGCCATGCTTCGCCTGCGGCCGATCTTGATGACGAATTTTGCCGCGCTGCTCGGCGCCCTGCCGCTCGTGTTGGCGAGTGGCGAGGGCGTGGAAATGCGCCGGCCGCTGGGGCTCGCGATTGTGGGCGGGCTCGTCGTCAGCCAGGTGTTGACGCTCTACACGGTTCCGGTGGTTTACCTCTGGCTGGATCGGATTCGGCTGCGTTTCCGTAAAGAGCGGCCGGCTCCGGCGTTGGTGGAAGCGACGACGTAAGCGGCTGGAGGGTTGGGCCGTTTACCGCCGAGCAAGGCCAAATTCTGAACGGCGCCTGTGATGTCGTAAAACAGGAACGCGAACGCGTGCAGGAGCTTCTCGGAAAAGGAAGTGATAAGGGGAAGTCAGTATATTCGCTCGCCCCAAACCCACCCGCATCAGGATGAAAGTGTCGTGGATCGCGGGCGATCTCGTCCACGAAGGACTCTAACTCAGAACCAGGGAAACGCCAGGATTTCCCCGGCCAACGGTCTATCCGGACCGTCCCGAGCTCAGATGACTCTTATGCACGGATCCCCGTGTGCCGCACGAAGCCGAGCGGTCCTCGTGTGGGCTGCCCGGAAACTTACTGCCAGTGACAAAGTCACGTATTCCGTGACATCGGGTGAGGTTCCAGCGACTCCGTCGCAGGGCGACACTGTCGCATATTACGTGACGCTGGCGCGAAAGTAGGCAGCCGGGAACTGTCACGTATAAAGTGACTTTGTCGCCAAAGGTTGGTGCGGGTCGAAGTGTGGGACCAACTTGTCGGAACGGAGCCATATATTACGCGAGCAGGTTTTGCGGGGGCTCAGTGGGGGGTCTACCTGTTATTCGTTAGCGAACTGCCATCCTGCGACGCAGGCTTGCGAAAGGTAACAGGCTGACTTCGTCAAGCCGCCACGCGCCAACCTACCGATCGGAAGGAAACGGGATCTTGCCGCTCGCTCCCGATCGGAATGCATACCCGGAGGGCCGTTTAAAATGTTCCCTTGACACCGATCGTCCACAGCGAGGCGTAGTCGATGCGCTGGCGGAATTGCGCATGCTCGG
>CAYVDZ010000499.1:3669-4662 GCA_964450575.1 uncultured Opitutus sp. | reverse complement strand
GGGCGGTCGGAAGCCCCGACTTAATGGGCGAAGAACGGGTTATATTTTTTTTCCTGCGCCAAGGTGGTGAGCGGGCCGTGTCCACAGGCGAGCACAGTATCGCGCGGCAGGGTGAATATTTTATCCCGGTTGTTTCGCAATTGGTCGGCATAGGCGGTGGCGCTTCCGCCCATGGAGCTGGCGAAGACGGAGTCGCCCACCACCGCGACAGGCCAGCTTAGCCCGGTGACAAAGAACGTCGTCATGCCCGGGGAGTGGCCAAAGGTGTACAGGGTTTTCACCGAAAGGGAACCGACGTGAAAGTGGACGTTTTCCTTAAACGTCTTTGCTCCGGGATAGGACGAGGGCTCCAGCTCGCTCGCCCATACTTCTGCTTTAGTGCTCTCGGCGAGACGCGGCAGGTCTGCCACATGATCCTCATGGGTATGGGTCAGGAAAATATAACGAAGAGTGAGGCCTTCTGATTCAATCAAGTCCAGCATGGCCTGGCAGGTGGCGCCGGTATCGAATGCGGCGGCGATCCTGGCCCGAGCGTCCCAGATCAGGTAGCTGTTTACCGTCATGTCTTCATAGGGGGTATTGAAGATGGCGAACCCCTTGGGAAAATCCGGGAGTTGTGGATACCAGCGCTTGTGGGCGAGCGTTTCGAGCGCCTCGGCGGAGAGCCGGAGATGGCGGGCGACGCGGCGAATGACCGGGTCGAGGGGTTCGCCGGCTTTGATCGCGGCGAGATCCTCGAGCGACACTTCGGCCCGACGTGCGAGGTCGGCATCGGTTATTCTCAGGCCACGCTGAGCCTTGTTGATTACATCGTTGAAGTTATCCTCGAGTGGAATACGGGCCATGAGATTGAATAAAGCGGGGAGAGCGGGGACGGCAAGCGGGGATGGCATCGGGCGGAAAATGCCCGGCGGTGCCATTGGCGGCCCGAGGGAGGGAGCGAATAAAACTCGTTTTCACGACCAGGGCCGGTGTTATTGCGGGCCTTATGCT
>CAYVDZ010000499.1:0-3659 GCA_964450575.1 uncultured Opitutus sp. | reverse complement strand
CGTCCGGGGTATTCTTAATCCACACCTCCTCTCCCTGCTGGCGCGAGTGCGTCATACGAATACGCTCGTCATTGCAGACCGGGGATTCCCCTTCTGGCCGGGAGTAGAGACCATTGATCTTTCGCTCATCGATGGCGTGCCGACGATCCTGCAGGTGTTGGGGGCGCTGAGATCAAATTTTCTGATCGCCGAAGCATTCATGGCAGAGGAATTTCTGCAGGTAAATACACCGACCGTCCGCGATTCCTTTGCGGTGGCATGGGCCGGGATGCCGATAACCTATGAACCGCATATTGATTTCAAAATGCGCGTCCCGCGGGCGATTGGACTGATTCGGACGGGTGAGACCGTTCAGTATGCGAATATGGTCCTGGTCTCGGGATAAGGTGGTCGGATCGAATTCGGAGGGTGGGTTCGGGAATTTGGTGCTTTCATCAGCCCGGTGGTGTGCTTGGCTACAGATCAATACCATGAGCAATCCCTCTGATTATCTCTCTTCACTCTATTCACTCAGCGGCAAAGTCGCAGTCGTCATTGGCGGCACCGGTGAACTTTGCGGGGCAATGGCGGAAGGGATGGCCGGAGCTGGCGCCGAGGTGGTGTTAGTGGGCCGCAACGAAGAAAAGGCGAAGCCCCGGCTCGAACGGATCCATGCCGCCGGGGGGAAAGCGTATTTCGTTTCTGCCGAGGCGAGTGAGAAGGCGCCGCTCCAGCAGCTCCTGGATACGGTCCTGCAGCGTTCCGGGAAGGTCGATATTGTCATTAATGGGGCCGGGGTGAATTCCGCGACGCCGTTCCTGGAGATCGCGGAAGACGAGTTTGATCGGATTGTGAAGATTAATTTGAAAGGCGTATTCCTTGGATGTCAGATATTTGGAAAGTATATGGTGGAGCGGGGAGAAGGCGGCTCGATCATCAATCTTGGCTCCATGTCGGGCATTGTTCCGTTGTCCCGGGTCTTCACTTACTCTGCGACCAAGGCCGCCGTACACAATCTGTCGAAGAATCTAGCCCGGGAGTGGGCAACCCAGCGGGTACGGGTCAATACACTGGTTCCGGGCTTCTTCCCGGCAGAGCAAAATCGTAAAATTCTCTCTCCTGAGCGGGTCGCTGCCATCATGGGGCACACGCCCATGAAGCGTTTTGGCGACGCGAAGGAGCTGATTGGGGCGACCCTCTTATTGGCGAGCGACGGTGCCGGTGGATTCATTACCGGCTCTGAAATCGTCGTGGATGGTGGCTACCACGCGATGACGATTTGATTCTCTGCTGTAGCAATGTAGCAAATATGGGATCATTAGGCACGAAGCTGGCTTGCTATAGTGAAAATATTACTCCAACGTGCCTTCATGGTTACTGATAAACTCAAGGAACTCGAGGCAACGCGCGCCAAGCTCGCCAGTCTCGAACTATCGATTGCGACCGAGCTCAACAAGGAGCTCGCGAGCCTTCCGGCGAAGTACGGCTTCGCCTCGGCGGAAGAATTCGCCAGCGCCGTGCGCGCCGCCTCCGGCGGTCGCGCCAGCGCCCCGGCGGCGATCAAGAGCGCGGGCCGGCGCCGTGGCCGTCCAGCCGGCAGCACCACCAAGAAAGCGGCTGCCGCAGCGCCATCGGGCGGCAAGCGCCGCAAGCGGGCGGTTATTACTGATGAAACCCGCACGCAGGTGAAGAAGATGGTTGAAGGCGGCAAGACCGGCGCCGAAATCGCGAAGAACCTCGGGATTTCTCTCCCGAGCGTTCAGAACATCAAGAAGGCGCTTGGATTGGTAAAGGAGCGCTGAGGCTTTTTTTCCTCTCGATAATCGAAGCCCTCGTTTTACGAGGGCTTTTTTTTCTGGCGCAGCGGACGCCAGGCCTGAGGCTCGCTCGATTATGCCAGTGACTTTCATTCAAGCCAATACCAATGGACACCTGCACCCGGCGACCGAGCCTTCAATCAGTCCGCTCAATCGCGGGTTCCTGTATGGAGACGGGATCTATGAAGTATGGCGGACCTATGACGGTACGCTTTTCGCCTGGGAGGAACATTTCGCGCGGCTCGAATCCTCCGCCCAGGCCCTTTATCTGGAAATGCCGTTCACCCGGGATCAGATCCGCCAGGAGATTCAGCGAACCGTCGAAGCCTTCCGCGCGGCGACCGGATTTCCAGGGGATCTCTATATTCGACTGCAGGTGACCCGTGGAGCGGGTCCCATTGGTTTGGATACCGCCCTGGCTGACCGGACCGACTTCCTGCTCCTTGTACAGCCATGCCCGCGAAACTCGGAAGCGGTGCAACAACACGGCCTCACCCTTTCGATTGCGCGGTCCCTTCGACGTAATCCGGTCGACGCTTTGAATCCCGCGTGGAAGACCGGCAACTATCTCAATAATATTCTCTGCCTGCGCGAAGCCCGCGCGCGCGGAGCCGACGATGTTGTCATTCTCAATCAGAGCGGAGAGATCACCGAGGCCGCGACCTCCAACATCGCCTTCGTGCGTCAAGGCGAAGTATTCACCCCGCCGCTCACGGCCGGGATCCTAAACGGCATCACGCGGGGATTTCTGATGCGCGCGGTGGCACCGGCGGCCGGACTTCGCGTGCGGGAAGAGTCGATCCACCCGGAAGCTCTCGCCGCCATGGACGAATGCTTCCTCCTTTCCTCGACCAAGGATATATCCCCGGTCGGGGCCATCGATGACCTGCGTTTTCCGGTGAAGGAGGGCTCGGTGACGAAACGGCTCCAGGCGGCCTTCGCCGCCGTTGCGCAGGATTACGCCACGCAACATCCGGACTTGCGCGTGTAATTGGTGTTTCAATACCGCGCCATGGTCGGATCGATCTCCGACGCCCAGGCATCGATTCCGCCCGCGATGTTCGTCACCGCGTCAAAGCCGCTGCCACGCAAAAATTCCGTCACCCGCCGGCTGCGTCCCCCGCCGTGGCAGAGGATCAGGAGATGTTTTTCCCGGGAGAGGGACGTTACCTGCTCGGGGATTTTACGCATCGGAATATGTTCCGCGCCCTCAATCCGACAGATCTCGAGCTCAAAGGACTCGCGCACATCGATGATCGCGGTGCGATCCGGGGAGGTTTCCCAGATTTGTTTAGCGTCGTGAACGGAGACTTCGAGCGGGTATTCAGCGGAGGACATGGTAGGAGAAGGGGGCGTGGAAACGGAACAGACCGGAACGCTGATCTCCGCTCGCAGTTCGCGAATCGAAGGCTGTGCACTGCAGAGCGGGCACCCTGGCGCGCGTGGCAGCGTTAAGGTTGAGACGTGTTGGTCGAGGGCGTTGTAGGTGAGGAGGCGTCCGCGCAACGGCGCGCCGATGCCGGTGACGAGCTTGATTGCTTCGAGCGCCTGCATACTGCCGATCACGCCGCAGAGTGCTCCGAGGACGCCGGCCTCACCGCAACCAGGCACGCTTCCGGCGGCGGGCGGCTCGGGAAACAGGCACCGGTAACAGGGGCCGCCGCCGTGGGGATCAAAAACCGCGACCTGCCCGTCAAACTTGAAGACGCTGCCGTAAACCAGCGGACGTCGCGCAAAAAAGGCGGCGTCATTATTGAGATATCGCGCGGTGAAATTATCCGTGCCATCCACGATTACGTCGTAACCCGCAAAGAGTTTCACCGCGTTTTCCGGCGTGATACCTTCGTCGTGGGTAACGACCCG
>CAYVDZ010000498.1:0-4676 GCA_964450575.1 uncultured Opitutus sp. | reverse complement strand
GTATAAACGCCATCGACGTCGGTGTAGATCTCGCACTTGTCGGCCTTGATGGCCGCGGCGAGCGCGATCGCGGTGAGGTCAGAACCGCCGCGGCCGAGCGTCGTGGTTTGGCCCACATCGTTGATGCCTTGAAACCCGGCGACGATGATGACCTTGCCGGACTCGAGATCCTTTTCCAAGGCGGCGGCGTTGATCATTTTGATCTTGGCCTTGGTGTGCACGGTGTCGGTGAAGATGCCAGCTTGGGCGCCCGTGTAGCTCACGGCATCGACGCCGATGCCGTGAAGCGCCATCGCGGTGAGCGCGATCGTCTCCTGTTCGCCGATCGAAAGGAGCTGGTCCATCTCCCGCTCGCTCGGCAACGGGCACACCGCTTTGGCGCGCGCGATGAGTTCGTTGGTCACACCCGCTCGAGCGGAGACCACGACGACCAGTTCGTTGCCGGCGTCGCGAATCGCCTTGATGCGATGAGCGACATTCTTGATGCGATCAACGTCACCCACTGAGGTGCCGCCATATTTCTGGACGATGCGAGCCATGCTAAAAGGTGGGACGGAAAAGTTTAAAAGGTGGAGTTGAGAGCGGAGAGAGCGAGGCAGGCGAGCTGATTTCGGTCGGAGGCGAGGAGGGTTGTTTCGAATCTCCTCGCGGCTCCCTTCCCCATCAGGGTTCGAAGTCCCCAATGCGGAGGAGCAGCGGCTCATCGAGCACCGCGCCCAGTGCTCTGAGTTGTTTCAACGTTTTGTTCATCGAGCGTTCGTTGCTGTCGTGCGTCGTGAGGACCAGCGAGGCCGCGCCGGCCACGTCGGCCGGACTTTGGATAACGCTGGCGATGCTGACGTTATGTTTCGCCATCACGGAGGCGACGCGGGCCAGCACGCCGGGCTGATCCTTGACGGTCAGGCGCAGATAATAGCGCGAACGGATACTCTCCGGCGGCGCGAGTTTGCAGCCATTGCGGGGCGGCGTGCGGACTTCACCGAGGAGGTGCGCGCCCTTGCCGTGACGCAGCAACGCAGCCGCATCGGCGATATCACTGATGACGGCGCTCGCGGTGGCGTCCTGACCGGCGCCACGACCGCTATATAAGGTCGTACCGACAATGTCTCCAGTGACCGAAATCGCGTTAAAAACCCCGCTGACATTCGCGATGACATTGCCCTCGGGCAGCAGCGTCGGATGGACGCGCACGCTGAGTTCGTTTTTCGCGAAATCACGCGTGATAATCGCGAGCAGCTTGATGCCAAAACCGAGGGTGGCGGCGTTCTTGAAATCGGCCGGCGTGATTCGCGAAATCCCTTCGACGATCATCTGGTCCGTTTTCACCCACAAGCCGTGGGCCAGCCAGGCCAGCACGGACGCCTTGTGCGCGGTGTCCCAGCCATCGACGTCAAGCGCCTCGTCGGCCTCCGCGTAGCCGAGCCGCTTGGCTTCGGCGAGCACGGACAAATAGGGTGCGTCCTGCTCCTCCATCTGCGTGAGGATATAATTACAGGTGCCGTTGAGGATTCCGTAGATGCGCGGGAATCGATTGGCCACCAAGCCCTCGCGGAGGGCCTTGATGATGGGAATTCCGCCGGCCACGGAGGCCTCGAAGAAGAAGTGCCCGCCGTGCTTCTGCGCGGTGGCCATGATCTCGGCTCCGTGTTCGCAGATGAGGGCCTTGTTGGCGGAGATGACGACCTTGCCGTGGCGGAGCGCCGCCAGCGTGACCTCGCGGGCGAGGGTCGTGCCACCCATGAGTTCGCAGACGATCTGGATCGAGGGATCGTTGGCGATCGCCAGCGGGTCATCGGTCAGCGCGCGCGCCGGCAACTTCACCGGGCGCTTTTTCTTGAGATCGCGCACGGAGGCGCGAGCCAGGTTGAGCGTGACCCCGAGGCGGGACTCGAGCTCGGCGCGATTGGCCGAGAGATGTTTCCAGACGCCCTGGCCCACGGTTCCAAAACCACAAAGGCCAATGTTAAGGGTGAGAGATTCGCTCATGATTTCGGTGTGCTTGGAGAGGTCGATGGCCGGGACTTGGTCTGCCCGACCTTTGATTCAGTGCCCGCGAGAAGTCGGGAAATATTGGTGCGGTGACGCAGCAGAACGAAGAGCGCCACGGCTCCGGTCACGCCCACCAGAAGCGTCGAGGCCTTCAGCGCGATGGCGGCGATCGCCAGGGCAACCGCTCCGAGCATGGAAGAGAGGGAGACATAACGCGTGACCGCCAACGTGAGACCGAAGACGGCGAACGCGATCATCATGCCGAACGGAAACAGGACGAGGAAACCGCCCGCGCCGGTCGCCACGCCCTTGCCGCCTTTGAACTTCGTGAAACACGAAAAGCTGTGTCCCAGCAATGCGCCCACCAGGCCGGCAATTCCCATGGCGACCCACTCTTCGCCGGACACCGGCAAGTTCAGGAAAGTCGCTCCCGCTTCGGTGGAGCCGCTCGCGTCGCTGTCGCGAAATCGAAGCAACGTCCACGCGGATGCGACGGCCCCTTTCAACGCATCGAGAAACAAAACCACATTGCCCGGCCCGCTCCCGAGCACGCGGCGAACGTTCGTGGCTCCGGGGTTCTTGCTCCCGACCTCAAAGATGTTCACGCCCTTTGCCCTCGCCACCAGATAGCCGAACGGCAGCGAGCCAAGAACGTAACCCAACACCGTAGCGATAAGAAGCGGCGTGAGCATCAGAGCGAAACGTGGCCGATGCGACCTGCGATCGTCGTCGGCTCAGCGAACGTCAACGCCGCGGCGAACACCTGGTCACACCGGCGCATCCACGCAACGAACGTGCCTGGTTCATTCCGACCGCATGTGCGCCCGTCGATCACAGTTGGACAAACTTGGCCAACTTGATTGCGGGATGCCCCTTGATCACCTTCCGCGCGCTTTCGCTCGGTTCGGTGTCGACGCGGACCACCATGTAGGCGGTGCCGCCGGCCGTGAGACGGCTGAGGGACATGTCGGCGATGTTGACCTTGTCCTTGCCGAGGATCGTACCGACTTCGCCGACCATGCCGGGTTGATCGAGATTCTCGAGCACGAGCAACTTGCCGTCGGCGGCGACTTCGACCTCGCGGCCGTTGATATTGACGATGCGCGGCAGGTTACCACTGCCGATCAAGGTGCCTGCCGCGGAAAACACGGTCGCATCCGGCGCGATGGCCTCGACCCGAATCAACTCGCTATAACCGGAGTCATCGGTGGACTTCACCACTTCGGCGCGCACGCCCAGGCGCTCGAGCATGATGGGGGCGTTGACGAAATTCACTTCCTCGCCGCTGATCCGACGCAGGTAGCCGCGCTGAATCGAGCGGGTGACAGCATTGGCGTCGAGTTCGACGAGTTTGCCCCAGTAAGTGATTCGCAAACGGGCGATCTGCGCCGGGGCGATTTGCTGCACCAAAGTCCCGAGTTTCGCCCCGAGATCCAGATACGGCCCGAGCACCTTCATGGTCTGCGCATCGATCGAAGGGACATTGACGGCATTGCGAATGACGCCGCCATTCAGCACGTCGGCAATCTGTTCGGCGATTTCGATCCCGACTGATTCCTGCGCTTCGGCGGTTGAGGCCCCGAGATGCGGTGTCAGCACGACATTGGGCAACGTCCGGAACTCGCTGTCCTTGGCGAGCGGTTCGTCCTCGTAAACATCGAGGCCGGCCGCCGCGACCTTGCCGCTTTTCAGAGCGGCAATCAGGGCGCTTTCCTTGATGATGCCACCGCGGGCGCAATTGAAGATGCGAAGGCCCTTCTTGCACTTTTCAAAGGCGGCCTCGTCGATCATATACTTGGTGTCGTCCGTCAAAGGCATGTGCACCGTGATGTAATCGGACTGCTTCAATAACTCGTCGAGGGTCACACCCTCGACCTGCATGGCTTGGGCGCGACTGGGGGCGAGGTAAGGATCATAGGCGAGTACGCGCATGCCGAAGGCTTGGGCCCGCTTGGCGACTTCGCCGCCGATGCGTCCCAACCCGACGATTCCGAGGGTTTTCTTGAACAGTTCGATGCCCGATAAACTCTTTCGATCCCACTGCCCGTTCTTCATTGAGGCGGCGGCTTGGGGCACGGGACGGGCGCCGCAAAGAATATGGGTGAACGTGAGCTCGGCGGTGGCGATCGTATTGCCGGCGGGCGTATTCATCACGACCACGCCGTGATTGGTCGCCGCTTCGACGTCCACATTGTCGACGCCCACGCCCGCCCGACCGACCACCTTCAAATGAGGCGCCGCGGCGAAGACCTCGGCCGTAATCTTGGTTTCCGAGCGAACCGCGATCGCGTGAACGTCCTTCACCAACTCCAGTACCTTTTCGGGCGAGGAGCCGTACGCTTCGACGACTTCAAGGCCAGGCTGCTGACGCAGGTAGGCGACTCCTTTGGGTGAGATCTTGTCGGCAACGAGGACTTTCATTGGAAAAATAGGACGGCGCGAAGAAGACGGGTGTTACGACACGTGAGCGGCGATGACCGCGTGCGCGATGAATCGGCGAGCAGCGCCACGGGTGCATTGCGTCAGTGAGTTCAAGGACGGTGTCTTCATGGGCCAAGCGGGGTCTACTACTCGCGCCACCGATTAAACGGCAAGCGCACATTTCGGCCCCACATTTTGGACCGGAAGGAGCCTTTCCGCGTCATCCGGGTTTCCCTCCGCCCTTCCCGCAAATAATCCGATTAGCT
>CAYVDZ010000497.1:0-4680 GCA_964450575.1 uncultured Opitutus sp. | reverse complement strand
GCCTACGATGCCACCGTGGGGAGAATCGGGGAGGAATATCCTCCGGGCTTCACCGATCCCACCGCGGTTTTTCTGTCCCGCATTCACATCCGGCTCGAAGACGCGCCGTCGACCTCGCTTGACCGGACTGCCGGATCTCCCGTGGTCGTCGATGACCTCGACCGCCCGATCGTCACGACGACCGACCTCCTGCGCAACCTTCTGCCCGTCTAACCTCCACCCGCTTTTCCCATGCCTGCCGCGCCGATCAATCTCTCTGACGAAAAGGAATCTTCGAGCGTCATCCTCGACACGCGCCGCTCGCGCCCCCGGTTTTTCGACGGCAAATTCCTCACCGCCGCCGATCTTACCCAGGAACAAAGCTACCTGCTCCGCCGCCAGGCCGATCTCGGGCGAACCCTGGGTTTCGGTGTTATCGACGGCTTGCGGGTGTCCCGCGCCACGCGCTCGGCGTCCGATCTTCCGAATCCGGCGGCGTCGGTTCAAGTCAGCCGCGGACACGGCCTGACTCCGGCGGGCGATCTCGTTTTTTTGCCGCACGATCTCACGATCGATCTGGGCAACGTCGCGCAGATGCAGCGGCTCAGTGCGGCGTTCGGGCTGACGCGTGAGCCGCAGCAGGCGTTTCAAAACCTGCAGGGCTTGTACGTGATCGGACTGCGGGCGGTCGAGTTCACGGCGAACCCGACCCCGGCGTATCCGCCCAGTGTGGACGGGAACTCGGCGCTGCGCGACGGTGAGGTGATCGAAGCGACTGCCCTGACGCTCGTGCCCTACGATTCGGATGCCTCGCGGAAGGACGCCCGCAGTGCCCGGAGTCGGGCCGCGCGTGAGATCTTCCTCGACCAGAAAATCGCTCCGTTGCCCGCGGGCGTGCTACCGCTGGCGATGTTGTTTTTGCGGCATGGCGCATTGGAGTGGGCTGACGAGTGGCTGGTGCGCCGCGAGGCGGGCGACGATGACCGGTTCGGCTTCGGCTTTGCTCCGCGCGCGCTTTCCGAGGCGCATTTCTTTCACTATCAGGAAATGCTGCGCGAGGCACCCAACGCGAGTGATGGCCAACTCGCCGCGCGGAGCTTCCTGGAAATCATTCCGCCCGCCGGGCCGCTACCGAAAGCCGTGCTCAATGGCAGTGATTTCACCCAGGCATACTTCCCGGCGGAAGCGCGGGTGGAACTCGCATTGGTGCCGGAAGATGAACTCGCGGCGTTGATGGAAGACAGCATCGACCTGCCTCCCATTGACCTGAATCTCCGGCCCGAAGATCAGGACGCGCTCGCGATCCTCGTCCTGGCGCCCGTGAAGCGATCGGTTTACGGCAACGTCATCCAAACCCTCGCGCGCACGCCGACACCGACCTTGCGTAACCCGGTCGCTCCCCTTCTCAGTCAGCAAAAACCGGTTCAGGCTCTGCTGAAACTCAATGCGGCCTTTCTCCTCCGTCGTGGCGTATCGGATACAAAGCCACCGTCGATTGATCCGGGCGGAGCCGACTTCGTCGATCCGGCCTGGCGCGAAGCGCTGAAGAGCGTGGATCAACTTTGGTTCATGCGGAGGAGAAATCTGCCTGATGGCCGGGGCCTCGCCGGCACTCCGCTACCCGCCCGGACCGAGGACATTCGGCCGGTGGGCGACACCCGTCCAGGTGGTGGCGCCGTCCTGCCGATCCGCGAAGTCCCGCTGCCATCCACCACTACGGAGCGGGCATCGGAAGCCAGGCTCGCGAAGCTCCTCTCCGCGGAAGGACTCTGGGGACGATTCGCCTTCCTCCGCGCGATCTCCGACGCGCCCACCCATGCAGCACTCGTTAAACTCCTTTCGAGCGCGATCGTCACGAAGAACCCGCTGATCCAACAAGCGATCTTCACTGCCCTTGAACGGTCACTGCCGGCGATCTCCGAAAGCCCCGAGGAGAACTTCGAACAGATTCAGAAGGATGCCGACATCAAGATCCTTACTCCGGAAATCATCGCCGACGTCGAGGGTAAGCTCGTGCGGACCGACGTGATCCGCGGACTCGAGCTCGCGGCGAAGCGGAACCCGAAACTCCTCAGCAATAAACGGCTTCGTTTCGTACTCGGCCGGACCAATCGAATCGGGGCCCTCGCGGAAATCGGGCTCGTGCACGGAGAAGATCCCGACTTCAAAAAGCTGCTCGACACGGTTGAAAAACACGCGTCCACCGGTCGGGCACAATCCGTCAGCGACGCGATCGACCGCTTCCTCAAAAAGGTGAACGCATGAAACTCGGCGGCATCCCAGATCCGTTTTCCGGCGAGAAAATAGCGGAGATTTATCCGCGTCTCGCTCCCTTCGTGGAAGAAACTCCACGCCTCGGCCGGCTGCATTACTTCCCGGGGCGTCACCTGACTGACGCCGCCCTTGAACGCGAACAAGCGGTCCGCGTGCAACGTCTCGAACTCCGGGGGCGGTCCGTGACCTCGGGGGTCGTTAGCGGCCTTGAAGTCGGATGGCGCGCCCTTGACGGTGGTGTCGCCTTTGTCGTCAGCCCGGGCCAGGCGTTGACGGAGGCAGGGACGGATATCGTGGTCGATCGCACGATCGAGGTGCCGTATGAGGACCTCAGAATCTACGATCATGCCAACCAGGAGGTATCGGATCTCCCGGTGGGGTTTATCGAAGGCGGACCACGCGGGGCTTATGCCGCTGTGCTCGTGCTGCAACCGGGATTCGCCGACGATGCCGACCTGCCGCTTGCCGTCCGCGCGGAACCGAATCGCCCGGATTTCACTCCATGCCCGCGGGTACCGGAGGACGAAGTGTATTTCAAGACCACGTCGACCGACGCCGGCCGGCTTATCCTGTATCCGATACCCTGGGACGAGTCGCCGGGGTTGCAGTGGCAGAACCGGATCGCGTGGGAGATTTTCAATCGCGAGGCCGCCGGCCTGGAGCTCCCCTGGCACCCACTCGGGGTACCGCTGGCGGTTATCGGCTTGAACGATTCGCTCACGCCCGAGTGGATCGATCGCCATGCCGTGATGCGGCCGGCGGGACGGCCCCGGCAACGCGTGTTGATCCAGCCGACCTTTGATGCACGCGTCTGGAACGCACGTTTCAACCAGTTTTGCGCGCAGCTGAGCACGTTCACCCAACCGCTTTCCGGTGGAGCGCTGTTCCAGTTTCTCCCGCCCGTGGGCTTGCTGCCGAAAGTTTACCTGACTCTGCAGAAACGCCCGGCCAGCGGGGCGCAGCCCGCGGCATGGGCAGCAGCTCAGCACTTCTTCCCCACGGGTTATACGACGGATGTGAGCGTCGTCCCGCTTGAGCAGCTCGACGCGTTGATCGCAGATAGCGTCCGACTCGCGCCCTATGATCTCAGCCACGCGGACGCCGTTCGCCTGCTCCTTCCGGTATCGCAACAGTGGTTTGACCCCGAGCTCCTGAAGATCGAAGTGATCGATCCGCGCTTCGAAGCCTATCTCGTCGCTTATCGGGAACGACGCGGCGAGTGGCTGGCGCGCCGTTTCGATCTGGCCCAGCGCCGCCGCGCCCTCGAGCTCGCGAACGACGGCCAGACGACGCCGTATCCACTTACCCTGGACGACGCCGATCCGCGACGGCTTGAATCGCCCGAGGAGCCGATTGGCGAAACGCCCGGCGCCGCAACTCAGTTTGGGGTCACCCGAAGCGGCGCGGCTCGCGGCGGGCTCGCTTATACGAGCGATCTCTTGACGGAGCTCCGCGCGAGTGCCCGGAAGTTCTTGAAGGTTTTTACCGCGGAAGATTTGGAGGAGTTCACGCAGCTCTTCCAAGCCTGCGGAATCAATCGCGAGCAGACGATAGCAGCATTCAGCCCCAGCGAGCCTCCCAAATGGCTCGCACGGCTCGCATTTGACGGCACCGACAAGACACTTTCGACGACGGAGAAAGACGAACTGCGCCGCGAGCTCCTCGCCTATATCAAGAAGCAAACGGAGGTCCAGGAAGCCGAAGCCAGGACAATTGAGAGCGCGACCCTCCAGGAGCTCATCACGACCTTTACGAAGCGAACCGATGAGGCCGACGAATTGGTCGACGCGGGCTTTTTGAAGATGAGGACCGATGTGTTTCGGCTCGGAAATCTTCTGAACAACAGCTCCCTTTCGAGCAAGTTCACCGCCTCTGCCAGTCTCGCCAACATCATCGAGCGCAAGCCCCCCAAGACTGATTCGGTGGGGGTCAATGCCTTCGCCAGCCAACTCCTCGCCAACTTCGCCCCTTCGGTTCTCGCGAGCAGTGAGGCCGCCCCTTCCGTCGTCGCTCCACCCGCCGCTGCGCCCGCCATGAACACCCGCGTGGAAGCGGGCCGGTCCATTAATGTCACAACCTCGAAGTCGCTTTATGCGAAGGAATATTTGAGCGTGGTTGACCGCACGAGCAACAAGATCGAGGCGAGTCGGGAAGAGCTCAAGTCCGTCAACGAAAAGCTCCTCGGAGCCAATTCACCGCTCACCGAAGCCGAGAAAAAGACGTACTCCCTCCTTCGCGACTCTGCGGTGGAGCTGACCTCGCCCGCCGCGCTCACCCAGTTGCAGGACGTGATCGAGGTTTCGAAATTTGCCGACAACTACGTCGCCAACTTCAATCTGCTTTCCCAAAAGCAGATCCGGGCAATCCCGCTCGAGCGTCTCCAGCCCGGGCTCGCACCCGCCGTTCGCCGGGAGATCCATGATGGAC
>CAYVDZ010000496.1:1309-4686 GCA_964450575.1 uncultured Opitutus sp. | reverse complement strand
TGGCGACCCAATCCCGGCGCAGCTCTGCGCGTTTATTTCTGACCGAGTCCCTTAAGCGCCGTGGCAGTTTTTGAACTTCTTGCCACTGCCGCAGGGACACGGATCGTTGCGGCCGACCTTCGGTGTGTCGCGGCGGATCGTAACCTTGGGCAATTGGATTTCGGGCTCGGTCGAAGTCGCCGCGGCTTGACCGGATGAGGCACGACTCGGACCACTGCTCGTCACGTGGGTCGTGATCTGCGGGCCTGCGGCAGCGGGCGCCGGAAGGTTGGTGGGGCCGACCGCACGGGCGGTGCGGCTCAGCAGCGCGAGCATGTTTTCGAAACTCTCGATGTTCGAGGTGCTGCGAAACAGGCCGGTGCAGATTTGCAGCCGCACATTGTCCATCAACTCTTCAAAATACTTGTAGGCCTCGCCCTTGTATTCAACGAGGGGATCTTTCTGGCCGTAGCTGCGCAGGCCAATCGAGCGGCGCAGTTCCTCCATCTCGGTGAGATGCTCCTGCCAGTGATGATCGATGGCGTTGATCACGACATAGCGCTCCAACGAGCCGAGAGCTTCGGGAATTTCCACCGACTCCTTCACCGCGTACGCTGCCTTGATGCGCTCAAGCAAAAGCGCCACGAGCGGCTCGACATCATTGCCGGTGAGTTCGTCGACCCGGACGCTGATCGGGAAATGGGTATTGAGCCATCCGACCAGGCTCTCGATCGCGGTTTGGGTCGCTCCAACTTTCTCGCCGAAACCCGCCACCTCAACCCGATTGAGCAACTCTTCATTGATCTGGTCGAAGATGATGTCCTTCGGACGTTCGGCGTGAATGGCGGCATTGCGGATGCCGTAAATGACTTCGCGCTGCTGATTCAGCACATCGTCATACTGCAGGAGACGCTTGCGAATGGAGTAGTTCTGCTGCTCGACCTTTTTCTGCGCGCTCTCAATCGAGCGATTGAGCCAGGGATGCTCGAGTTCTTCGCCATCCTTCATCGAACCTTCCATCAACTTCGAGGCGAGGTTTCCTTGCAGGAAGAGCCGCATCAAATCGTCTTCGAGCGACAGATAAAACTTGGTGAGACCGGGATCGCCCTGACGAGAACAACGGCCGCGCAACTGCCGATCGATGCGGCGTGATTCGTGGCGCTCGGTGCCAATGACATAAAGGCCGCCGAGTTCGCGGACGGCTTCGCCGAGTTTGATGTCGGTTCCGCGGCCGGCCATGTTGGTCGCGATCGTCACGGCGCTGCGCTGGCCGGCACGGGCGACGATGTCGGCTTCCTGTTGATGAAACTTGGCGTTGAGCACGGTGTGGATCACCCCGGCACGCTTCAGCATCCGGGAAAGGACCTCGGACGATTCAACGCTGACGGTGCCGACCAACACGGGCTGGCCGCGCTTGCTGGCATCTTCAATCTCCTTCACGACCGCGTTGAACTTGTCGCGCCGCGTCTTGAAAATAGAGTCGTTCCGATCGATGCGGATGGAAGGTTTGTTGGTCGGGACGACTTGAACGGCGAGACGGTAAATGTCGCTAAACTCGGTCGCTTCCGTTTCCGCCGTGCCAGTCATGCCGGCGAGCTTTTCGTACATCCGAAAATAATTCTGGATGGTGATCGTCGCATACGTCCGGGTCTCACGCTCGATGACCACGTTCTCTTTCGCCTCGACCGCCTGATGCAGGCCGTCAGACCAGCGGCGACCGGGCATGACGCGGCCGGTATTTTCATCGACGATCAATACCTTGTTGTCCGGAGAAACGACGTATTCCACATCGCGTTCGTACAGGGAATAGGCCCGAAGCAACTGGGAGATGGCGTGAATCTCCTCCGACACGTCGCCGTACTTTTGCTGCGCCGCGAGTTTCTTCGCTTCGCGTTCCTCGATCGGAACGGCGGTATTCTTATCGAGATCGCTGAACTCGGTGGCCAAGTCCGGGAGGACAAACGCATCCGGATTATCGGGCCGAAGACGCGTGCGGCCGACCTCGGTGAGATCGGCTTGGTGCTGCTTCTCATCGATCACGTAGAAGAGCTCCTCCTTGATCTCGTAAAGTTGCGCTTTGTTGAGATCCGAATTGAGCTCGGTCTCGGTCCGATCAAGGAGCTTCCGCCAGTCGCCCGTCTCCATCAGCCGGAGCAGCTGCTTGTTTTTCGGATTCCCCATTTTGACCTGGAGCATCTTGTGCGCCGCCAATATCCGGTCGTCGTTGGAGACGTTGGGACGTTCGAGAATCTCCTTCGCCTCGGAAACGATCTTATTGCAGAGCCGGATCTGATCACTCACCAGCTGTTCCACGGGGGGCTTGATCCGCGAAAATGGCTGCTCGCGCTCGATCGGTGCCGGGCCCGAGATAATCAACGGGGTCCGGGCTTCATCAACGAGGATGGAATCGATTTCATCCACGATGCAGAACCAGTAGTCACGCTGCACCTGATCCTCCTGCCGCGTCGCCATCCCGTTATCGCGCAGATAGTCGAAACCAAACTCACTGGCTGTGCCGTAAGTGATGTTGCGTCCGTACATCTCGCGCCGGAGATCTGGCGACATCTGCTGCTGGATACAGCCCACTGAAACACCGAGGAAATTGTAGACGTGGCCCATCCACTCCGAGTCGCGGCGGGCAAGGTAATCATTGACCGTGACCAGCTGCGTGTTCCGCCCCGTGAGGGAATTCAGGTACAACGACAGAGTCGAAACGAGGGTCTTACCTTCGCCGGTCGCCATTTCAGCGATACGCCCTTGGTGGATGGCCATGCCACCGATCAGCTGCACATCGAAGTGTACCATGTCCCAGGTGAGCTCATGTTCGCACACGAGAATCTTCTGACCAACGAGGCGCCGGGCCGCGTTCTTCACCGTCGCGAACGCCTCGGGGAGCACCTCTTCCAAGGCCGCACGCTTGTCGGCCGCCGCCGCGATGCGCGCCCGGAACTCGTCCGTCTTGGCGCGCAACTGTTCGTCAGTCAGCGACTGGTACGAGATCTCGAGCTCATTGATGCGCGCGACAATAGGCCGGGCCTTCTCGAGGAACTTCTTATAATGCCGGCCAGAAAAGCGTTTGAGCAGGAACGAGAGCATGAAGAAGTTCGAACGTTAGGAGGCGCGGCGGCGTTGGCAAATGGCAAATACCACCGGCCTTCAGCAATGCTGATTCGCCCGCGGATGCAACTTTCTGGCGCCAACTGCGCCCAATGCGATGCGAGAGCGCCTCGACCAGGGTGGTTCAGATCCGTCCGCGAAAATAGGCAATCGTGCGCTCCAGACCTGCGTCCAGCGGCACGGTCGGCTCCCAGCCGCCCAGATGCTTTCGTGCCAGCGTGATATCCGGCTGGCGCTGCCGCGGGTCATCGGACGGGAGCGGTTTACGCACAATCTTCGAC
>CAYVDZ010000496.1:0-1299 GCA_964450575.1 uncultured Opitutus sp. | reverse complement strand
AAAAAACCCTTCAATCAGATCGTCGACTTAACAAAACGACCGGGTCTGACTGCCGTCGCCGTAGAGCGTGAGGTCATCGCCCTTCAATGCCTGCACGATGAAATTCGAGACGACCCGACCGTCATTCGGATGCATCCGCGGGCCATACGTGTTGAAAATGCGGATGACGCGAATGTCCAGGTTGTGCTCCCGGTGATAGTCGAAGAAAAGCGTTTCAGCACAGCGCTTGCCCTCGTCATAACACGACCGCCGGCCAATCGGATTCACGTGGCCCCAGTAACTCTCTGTCTGCGGATGCACTTGCGGATCGCCATACACTTCGCTCGTGCTGGCCTGAAAGACCCGCGCGTTGACGCGCTTCGCCAAGCCGAGGCAGTTGATCGCTCCCATCACGGACGTCTTGATCGTCTTGATCGGGTTATACTGGTAATGCGGCGGTGACGCCGGACACGCCAGATTGTAGATCTGATCGACCTCGTACTTGAACGGATCAATGATGTCGTGCCGCACGAACTCGAAACTCGGGTTGGCGAGCAGGTGCGCGATGTTCGCCTTTTGTCCGGTGAACAGGTTGTCGATGCAGATCACTTCGTGGCCGTCCTTCAGCAATCGATCGCAAAGGTGCGAACCAAGGAAGCCTGCCCCACCGGTGACAAGAATACGCATAAAATAAACCTGCGGCATCGCTCAGCCGGTTTCCAGCAAAACATGCCGCGCGCGAACATGAACGGCGTTAATATGTTCCGTCTGCTGACACAGTTTTTTTCATTGCTGATCAGGCGCAAGGAACTACGCACCCCCTCCCGAATTCGTTCGGGATTAAACCTACTATGAACCTGACTAAGAAAATGACCCTCGCACTCGGCTTGCTGGCCGGCAGCACGAGCTTTGCCCAAACTGAAAATACCACCAGCAATGGCCTTCTCGGCCAGCAGTTTGCTGAGTTCAACTTCACCTTCATCGAGACCGACAGCATCTCGAAGCTCAGCTACGAGCCCGGTGTGAGTTTCAACCTCCCCCTCATCGCCAACCAAGTGGATGTGGGCGGCGGCTACAGCTACAGCCGGATTCGCGGCCCCATCAAAGGCCATGCGAACTCCCTCAACACGTATGCCGTCGGTTACTTCAAGGCGGAGGGCGTCAAGCCCTTCGTCGCGGCGTCGCTGAGCCATTCCTGGACGAGCCTCTCCTTTGGCCCGTCGGGCAATCTCTCGAACTGGGCGGTGTCCGCTGGCGTCGAGATTCCGGTCGGAGCGTTCACGTTTACGCCCAGCTTGGCGTACTCGGACGACTTCAAGA